>JANMJN010000261.1:0-3765 GCA_031371355.1 Saprospiraceae bacterium | reverse complement strand
TATTGGGTGAACTGAATATCCCAAGTTGTTTTTGGTGGCTCAACAGGCACGATTTTATTGGTTGTCAATGAAAAATGGATGAAATTTAGGGAGGGGTCTTTAGCGACCTCATATATTTCGGATGTGCTCAAACTGCCCATACGCGCCACTTTGAAACGGTATTTTTGATTGTCAACAGACTCAAATTGTATTTTCACAAACGGTATTTGGTCACCATTTTCGTCATAACCTCTGTCAATCCAATATACTTTCGCATTGTTTTTGACAGAACCGATGGTTACTGTATCGAGCGTATTAACGGCTTCCCAACGGCGTTTTTTGAAAAAACCTTGTGTATCGCGCACAGCGAGAAAGTCTTCCGTCGGCATTTGGGACGAAAACATAAATTTTGCGCCATTGAGGTGTACAACAGAGCCTTCCGCTGAGGCATCGAAAGCCAAGTCCCAATCCCATTTTTGATTACGGTGAATGAGGCTATCGTTCTCCAAATTATAGAAAACTTGGTAGCGATACTGAGGGGTCATCTCGATTGTGCGCGTGATGACGCTACCAGATTTGGTGGGTGTTACGGGTTCTTCTTCTTTGATACACCCAACCCAAGTAGTAGAAATGAAGGCTAAAAAAAAAGCGGCAACGGTAGTAGAAACTACCAATTGCCGCCCAACCTTCAAAACACTAATACTTAAATTATGAAACGACATTCTTTATTCGCATTTAAGTATGAATGTGGGAAGGCATCGGAAAAATGAACTGCGGCAAATATAAGCCTCCCAACAAAATTTTACAAATTTTTATAGTTTTATTTCAATTTTTGTGAAAAAATTTCTACCTGTCGCCAAAGCTGCTACATTTTCACCTGTTGAATGTGCGCCACCTGCTAATTGAGCAGCAACACTACGGACATCAAATAAGTTGCGGCAGCCCATACTAACATTTATATTATTTTTCCAAAAACGACGACTTATTCCTGCATCGGCGAGGCTGTAAGCTGCGATGTAAGTAGGCATTACAGAACCGTTTTCATTTTTAACAAAACCTGGCTGTTTACCTGAATATTTATACCAAATGTTAAAATCAATATGTGAATGAGCGATATTTGAGTATGTACCAATCACTCGCCCTTCCCATGTATTAGCGCTCAAAGTTTGTTGATCAAATTGATTTTCACGTCTTGTCAAGGCACCGCCCAGCGCGAAATAGAGCTTTTTTAGCGTCATTTCGCCTAAGAATTGCCCTCCTTTTGTCTTAAATTTATCAATATTGACATAAGTAAAAGCATTTTCACCCCCCCCCAGTATAGCTAATGAAATGAGGTTGCGGATGTCGTTGTAAAAGCCGCTGACTTCAAATTTGAAGACTTTTTTATTGTCTTTTTTACCACATTGTGTGAAATTAAAAACGGCATTAAAGTTATCGCTGCTCTCAGCTTTTAGGTTTTTATTGCCTTGTATATTGTGGTTTATATCAACAAAATAGAAATACAATTCTTTTAAACTGGGTGCGCGGAAGCCCCGTCCCCATGATGCTCTCGCTGTCCAATTATTTGGCAATTTCCAACGAGCGTGAAGACTCGGAATTAAGGGCGCATTATAACTTGTATTGTAACTGATTCTCAAACCAGGGCGCAAAGTGACCCCCTCAGTAATTTTCCATTCTGCCGATGCAAAAGCGGCATAATCACCAATTTGTTGATTTTTTCCTTGAATACGTAAGCCATTGCCAGTCTCGACGTTGACATCAAAACCCGTTTCGTAAGATAATTGTCCTTCATTTGACTTGGCAACAGTACCACGTGCTGCTATGAGGTCGAACCGAGTTGTGTCTTGGTCTCCATCATTTTCAGTCATCACTTGGGACATTTTCACAAGGTCTCGAAAGTAAGTGTTTTTAATACGTTGATAATGGTTATAAGAGACTAAACCGTTGATAATCAATTGATTTTTTGTCGTGTAGTTTGCTTTTAAGCTGTTCGATAAACGCCTTGTTTTATAGTTGTCGTCAAAAGCATTTTCATTATAAGGTGCAATCGGCACGCCTCGATTGAGTATAAATTCATCAAAAAAATTGCCGGCATAACCCATTTTTACATCGCCCAATTTGAAACCATATTGCACATCTGCAAAATACTGGATTTTAGGTTTCCATGATTGAAAACGAGACGCTTGACCATCTTTTACATCAGACCAGCCGCCGAAAAAATTGCGCCCAACTGTTGCCATTACGCTCTGATTGTAACCACGCCAGCCAAATGAGCCGCCGACATTGAAGTGTCCAACCGATTCGTAATAATTATTTACTGCCACTTCAATGCCTTTCGAAGGGCTTTTTTTAGTGATTATATTAATCGTACCCGCCAATGCATTTGTGCCATATTGAACTGAAAGTGGACCTTCAACGATTTCGATGCGCTCGACATTCAGTAAATTGAGTTGGGAAAGATCTATACCGCCATTTTGACGACCAATAACAGGCACGCCATCAATTAAAACTTTAATGTTTTCGCCGCCAACGCCTTGTAACGAAAGACTTGCACCCAAAATCGGGTCTTGCATCATGCGGAAATTCGCTTGTAATTTCATAACATCGCCGACATTCTGAACGCCAAGTGTAGCCAATTTTTCGATAATGATATTTCGTGTAGGAATCACGCATTTGTCTAAACCTATGGGCTTGAAATTGCCCGTCACCACAAATTCTTGCAGCAATCGTACGGTATCTGAACGTAAATGAGATGGGAAAGCATCGCTGTCAATAAGAGGAGCTTGGGCATTTAAGACCAAACAGATCAGAGTAAAAAAAAGAATTTGTATCGTTTTTGACAGCATTTTCAGATTCTATTAAGGTTTAATGTAGAAGCACTTATTGCTTATGTGCAACAAAGGTAGATCGGTAGAATTGCAAATAAAAACCTTAATTCTTTAATGACTTAAATTTGACAGATGGGGCATTTTTTGCCCAAACCCCTTAATTTTGCTTATATTTTCAATGATTTTACTCATTTTGGGTATTGATTTTTGTCATTAAAAAGTATAGCTTTGCAAAGCAAAAAGACGTTAAACATTTGGTTTTTGATACCCCTCAGTATTTATCGCTTTTTACCTTTTGAATACAATCATTAAAACAAACAAATTCTATGAATAAATTTCTGTTCCTTGCGCTTATTCTCCCACTTTTAGCTGCTCGATGCGGCGGTGAAACATGGGGTTATGACACTTCTCGCGGTATGAAACCTATTTATTTGCCTGCTGAAAACTATGACCATATCAGTTTTCAGCCCATGCGCCCTTTGACTGAATCTGCTAAAATTTATGTCAAAGACAAATTGATCTTTGCCATTGAACAAGGAGAAGGTGTCCACATCATTGATAATTCTGACCCGACGAAGCCGCAAAAAATCCGTTTTCTACGCATTTTTGGGTGTAATGACATTGCCATAAAAGGCTCGACAATGTATGCCGATAATCTTACAGATTTGGTTGCCATTGATTTTTCAAAATTAGACAGTCCAAAGGTCATTAATCGTGTTAAAAACTTGTATCCAAATAACAATGGCGATGCTGATTATCCTAAAAATTACAATGGTTATTTTGAATGTGTCAACCCAAAGAATGGTAAAGTCATTGGTTGGAAAGAATCCATTTTAGAAAATCCACAATGTCGTCGTTAATCTTTTTTTTGTCATTCTTTTTTTTTTGGATTTTATTAAATTAAAAAAATCCATATTTTTTCTTCTAATTAAATATAAAAATGTATTGTTTGATGTTT
>JANMJN010000240.1:0-7375 GCA_031371355.1 Saprospiraceae bacterium | reverse complement strand
TAGATTGATAGATTCTGAAATCGTTTGTTCTGAAATGTCTTGTGATGACCCCCTCAGTATTTCCGTCTCTTTGACGGCTTTTTGAATCAAACGAATGCCTTGTTCAGTCGTTTTTAAACTCAATTCACGTGGTAATGTCGTGGCCCTACGCCAAGCAACGGTAGGGACTTTATTGGCATATTGCCAATTACTCATCCAACCAAGAGAGATACGACGGTTGTCGGGCGCGCCAAACCAAGTGACCGTTGCATAGTTGTCTGTGCCGTGGTCAATCCAAAAAGTGTCTGTTGCTTTATTGTCATTTTTAAAGGTTTTACCATCAAACTCACCAATAAAATACTGCCCTGCAGAACCTTTATTCGGTCCACCTGGGTTGATATTGATGATTAAAACCCATTTTTCAACATTACTACCTTCTACTTTCAATGGGAACAAATCTGGACATTCCCATACACCGCCGTGACTGCCTTCCGTTTTGCCAAACGCACCTACTTTTACCCAATCTTTAAGGTCTTTAGAAGCATAAAACTCTGCATGGTCTGCAACGGCTAAGGTGACTATCCATTGTTTAGAAGCTTCGTGCCACATCACTTTTGGGTCTCTAAAGTCCTTTGTACCTTGGTTTTTAATAACGGGATTGTGGGCGTATTTTGTCCAAGTGCGCCCTTTGTCAAGACTATAAGCAATGCTTTGGGTTTCATAATCTGTTCTTCCTGACTTCTCCCCTGTCATATTGTGCGAAGTAAACATCGCCACCAAAGGTGTTTCACCGTCTTTTCCAAAGCCAGTTGTATTGTTTGCATCCACAACGGCACTACCTGAAAAGATATAACCCAACGAATCGGGATACAAAGCTATCGGCAAGTGTTCCCAATGCGTCAAGTCTTTACTGACAGCATGACCCCAGTGCATAGGTCCCCAAATGGTGCTGTCGGGATAGTGTTGATAAAAAAGATGGTATTCACCTTTGAAATAGACCATACCATTCGGGTCATTCATCCACCCTTTTTTAGGTGTGAAATGGAATAGTGGACGGTGTTGTTCGACCATTTGCTTAGACTTCTTATCAGATGAACAGGCAAATAGGATGGATATACTGCATAAAAAGATGATTGTTTTTTTCATTGTCAAAGGAAATTAGTATCGTTATTTATGATGAACACAGATTTACGAAAACTTAAAGTTTTCGTAAATCTATTGTAACTGTTCAAAAGTATAAAAGTAAGGCAGACTTTCGCCTGCCTTAACAAATGTAAAGAAATGTATGAAAAATTTGAATGAGGATGTGCAAGATTCAAAGGATTCTAAGGATTAAAGAGTGTACGTCAAGAATCCTTAGCATCCTTTGAATCTTACACATCCTCATTCAACCAATCAATAACCCGGGTTCTGCTTATACAAACCATTCGTAAATGTGATTTCCGCTTGCGGTATTGGAAGATATTCGTCTCTACCAGCCGTGAATTTAGCCGTCGCTAAGAAAGTTCTCTTAATCTTTTCTTTAGCAATGTAAGCATTCAAAGTTGGTTCAGCAATACCCCAACGGACTAAGTCAAAGAAACGCGGACCTTCTGTTGCAAACTCCAAACGGCGTTCCCACTGCATGGCTTTACGGGCGTAGGCTTGTGTCCAACCTGTTGTTGTGTATGGTTTCGTATTGTATTTTGATGCGAAAGTACCGTCTGCTTTTTTCAATCTGCCTGTACTGGCGGCGGCTCTGTTTCTCACTTGATTGATGAGCGGCAAAGCGAGGTCTTGTTGACCCAACTCGATATAAGCTTCCGCTTGCATCAACAACAAATCGTCGTATCTTAGAATATCTACGTTTTTAGCAGTGCCCATAAACGGTCCGAGTTTGAAATAAGAGCCACTTGTTGCCAATTGTTGGTCGCGCATCGTGTGGTAGTTGCCATAAACACCTGGGTCACGTACCCAACTGTTGCTGAAAGGTTTTGTGTTGTCGTATTTATACGGATGTCCGTCAATACCGACAGTGTGGTCAAGGCGTGGGTCAACTGTAGCTGTTGTTAGGTCTGCATCTGAATTATTGAATGTATCAAAGTTCGGCAAACCATTGGCATCAGTGGTATGCGCATTGACCAAATTTTGGCTGCCTGCATGAAAACCGCAGCATCCATACTGAGGGGCTCCGTGTGGATAGTTCAAACCATTCTCATAACTCAAACGACCTGATGTTGTACCGTCATTGATGGTAAATTGAATAGCAAAGATAGACTCTGCACTGTTTTCAGTTTCAGGCAAAAAGTCATCTGCAATGTCTGCATTCAATTTGTATTTGCCTGATGAGATAACAGCTTGTGCCAATGTCACCACTTCTTGCAATCTCGTTTTATTAATATTTGTCACTTTATGTGTTGCGTCTTGCTCATACGCTTGGTACAAACGCAATTTTGCTAAATAAGCTTGAGCTGAATATTTATTTGCCCTTGCCAAATCAGGTTGCGTAGTCGGCAAATTGTCAATCGCATATTGAAAATCGGCAGCTATTTTGTTCCAAGATTCATCATTACTCAATGTGTTTGATGTTTTCAAAATGTCTGCATCTGTTGCTGTTTCATCAAAGATAGGAATGTTTTTGTACAACTGCTTCATCAAGAAATAACTGTGTCCTCTCAAAAAACGCAATTCAGCCAAACGCGTTTTCTTAACTGGAAAACTGGCATCGCTCAATGTATTGACGGCACGTAAAGCCACATTACAGCGTGAAATAGACTTAAAAAGGTTTTGCCAAGTGCGGGTAACGAACCAACCCATCGTGGGCGTGACCAAATTGTAATGCTCCATTGCATCCACATCGCCCACGTCACCTGTACCACCACCACCTTTGTAAGCATCGTCGGAACGCACGCTGCCGAAAGCCCACATGCTGTAAATGGGTCCAATCATATCACCGTTGCCAATGGCGGCATAAGCGGAAGTAACCAAACCGTCAATCGCCGTAGGTGATGTTAAATCTGCTGACGACAACACACCTGTTGGCGTATATTCGAGCGAGTCTTTGCAAGAACTGACTATGAGCAGCCCTGTTATCATGATGATGGATAATATTCTATTTTTCATTTCTTATTTTTATTTTTAAAATTGTTTAATGAATAATTAAATCCCTATATCACAAGGCATAATAAGCCCCATAGATTAAGAATTGCTGTACGAGTTAACCGAGTTTTTTGAAAACATTCAATGGATATGGCTTTATAAACACCTTTACAAATAACATGTATGCGCTGTAAAGTCATTAGGTATGAGCTGTAAAACCATTAGGTATGCGCTATCAAGTCGTTAGGTATGTGCTACCAAGTCGTTAGGTATATACTACTAAGTCGTTAGGTATGCACCATCAAGTCGTTAGGTATATGCTACCAAGTCGTTAGGTATATGCTACCAAGTCGTTAGGTATGTGCTACTAAGTCGTTAGGTATATGCTACTAAGTCGTTAGGTATGCACCATCAAGTCATTAGGTATGCGCTACCAAGTCGTTAGGTATGTGCTACTAAGTCGTTAGGTATGTGCTACTAAGTCGTTAGGTATGTGCTACCAAGTCGTTAGGTATGTGCTACTAAGTCGTTAGGTATGCGACTAAAAATTTCCTTTAATTACACTCCTGTCATCCTTTAAGCGACTAAAAACTTCCTTTAAACCCAAGTTCTGAAAATTTTGTAATGCATTCCGAACTTATAGCTCAAATGCCCCCCTCAGTATTTTCGGTATCTTTATACCGTTTTATGTCTAAAGAACTTATAGCTGCATCTATCATCTTGAAACCTACCGTTTCAACTTTTTTCTCTAGTTAAAAGGAGAGGTTTCAAGATGATAGATGACTTCTCGGTCTAAATCACGACTCAAAACGACGCATTAATCCCGACCGTAAATGTCTTAGGAATAGGCACAGGGTCAAGGTCAATACGCTCTGGGTCTGGGCTTAAATAACTCTTGCTTTTGAACCAGAATAGATTTTCAGCCATACCGTAGAAACGGATTCTGGTGAAGACAGATTTAGGGAAAAGGCTGTAACCGACTTGCAAATTGCGGAACTTGAAATAGGAAGTGCTGACCATGAAATAATCAGAAGTCCGTCCTTCATTGTTATTGTCTTTCAATGTTAAAGCAGGAATTGAAGAACCTGTGTTTTTCGATGACCACGCATCGAATACGCCCGGTCCGACATTCTCTCTACCTCTGATAAAGTTATTGAACAATGTATAAACATCAAAACCTGTTCTGCCCGCTACACCTGAACCGAAAATAGAAGCATCGAAGTTTTTGTACGTCAAATCAACCCGCACACCGTATTCTAAGGCAGGAAGTGTTGTGCCAATCCAAGTACGGTCTAAGTCATCAATTTTGTTATCGTTGTTGATGTCCACATAGCGAATACGACCTGGACCCGCACCCACTTGTTTGGGCGCCGCATCCACTTCTGTTTGAGATTGGAAAAGACCATTGGTTTTGTAACCAAAAATATCGAATTGAGAATGTCCGATGATGGTATTGACGAGGTTACCGGCATAAGCTGGACGAACGTTTTCAGGTAGTTCCGTTATTTTGTCTCTGAATCGTGTGAAGTTTGTCACGATATTGTATTTGAAATCACCTTTTGCTGTGCCTCGATAACCCAAAACAAATTCAAAACCTTTATTAGACTTTGAAGCACCATTGACCGCTTTTGATTGACCTTCGCCAAGCGCAGAAGCGACAGGCGGTGTAATGAGAATACCCGATGTTTTGCGAGAAAAATAATCGAATGAACCAAACAAATTGCCTTTCAATAAGGCGAAATCAATACCTGCATTGGTTTCATCGGTTGTTTCCCATTTAAGACCAGAGTTAGCGGCTTGAATTTGGACAAATCCCGATGGCAATGTGCCTGTATTTGCGCCATTTAAGGCGTAAGCTGTGCCAATATTGTAGTATTGTTCAAAGAAACCACCAGCTACTTGCGCGAGTGTTGTACCATAACGGGTATCGAACAAGCCGAAACGCGCCAAATCACCAATTTGTTGATTACCGACACGACCGACACCGACGCGTACTTTCAACTCTGAAAAGAGTTTATTGCCATCCATAAAACCTTCTTTATCAATACGCCAGCCCACCGAACCGGCAGGGAAAACACCGTATTGATTGTCAGAACCAAAACGAGACGAACCGTCACGACGAACCGTCAGTGCTACTAAATATTTATCCGCTAAGTTGTAATCAACACGACCGAATTGTGACAACAACCGATGACCTGTTGTACCACCTGACACCGTTGTATTGCCTGTGGCAGCACTCAAAGTAAAATAGTCTTCCGTTTGAAGGGCAAAACCTTCTTTTTTGGTGTTTTGGAAATTCAAATCAGTCTTGATGTACTCCGTTCCTGCTAAGAAATTGAAGTGATTGTCTGAGTTCAAATCCCAATTATAGCGCAATGTATTTGACCAAGTCAAGCTTAAGTAATGGTTTTGGTCATAAGTCAAACTGTTCGTCGTTCTGTTAAAAGCCCCTTCTGAAAATGTGGGCGCAATGACTTTGCTTAAATAATTGGCATTGTCCGCACCGAGGTTGGATTTGAAATAGAGGTTCTTAATCGGTTGAATTTCTAAGAAAACATTGCCAAATGTGCTCAAACGATTGGCGTTGTTCCATTTAGCCACGTCTTGCATATGCAATGGGTTATTTCTATCGGAATAACCACCGCCCGATGCACCCGCATAGGTCACACCATCTTTTTGATAAACGGGAATAGTGGGCGCTAAAGTCACAGCCAAAAAGGTTGTTGATGCACCACCTAAGTCTCTTGCTGTCAATGTTTCATTAGAGTTGGCGATGCGTAAATTAACACCGAACTTCGCTTTGTCATCAAAAGCCTTCGTTAACGCACTGATGCTACCGCTTAATCGCTCGTAACCTGTGAAACGCAACATACCTGTATTTTTGAGTTGACCCAAGTTTATCTCAAGTGATGATTTTTTAGAACCATAAGAAGCGGTGAAATCATTTCTTGTCACGATGCCTGTTTTGTACATCACGTCTTGCCAATTCGTGTTTCCTGCGGGTGTATTGGGGTCGCCACCAACCAAAGGTTTGACGGTTACGCCGTTCAAGACAGGATTTTTGTAGTCTTTATTCCAATCAAAGCTGTAAATATCGCCATAACCGCCAGCAGGGTCTTGATTGTCATTGACCGATGCTTGCCACAAGGCTCTGCCTCTCTCAACAGAGTTCAGCATCTTGAAACGCATGGCTTTTTCAGATTGCGCCGAAACGCTGCTGTTGAACTGAAAAGCCACTTTGCCGCCTGTATCACCGCCGTTTTTAGTCGTCACAATGATGACACCGTTAGAGGCACGTGCACCATAAATAGATTCAGCCGACGCATCTTTCAATACTTGAACCGACTCGATGTTGGCAGGGTTCATGTTTTGGAAAACTTCTGGACGCGTTGTTGGAATACCATCAATGACATAAAGCGGGTCGTTGTTGCCCAAAGTATTCGCACCACGTATGAGTATGCGTGAGTTCGAACCATTTGGCGAACCGTCGCGCTCAATGTACAAACCGGGTACACGACCTTGTAAAGCTTGCATCGTATTGCCCGAACTGTTGTTTTTGACTGGATTTAACTCCACAACAGCGACCGAACCTGTCAAGTCTTTTTTCTTCTGTGTTGTGTAACCGACAACGACGAGTTCTTGCAAAGCACCGCCTTCTTGCAGCGCAATTGTTAAGTTTGTCACACCTTTTTTAACATCCACATCTTTTGATGTATAGCCAACAAATGAGACAGTGAGCTTTGTCACATCTTCAGGTACGGTGATAGAAAACTTGCCATCCAAGTCAGTAATTGCACCAGTTGTTGTACCCGTTACAGTAATAGAAGCCCCCACAAGCGGCTCATTTTTAACATTTTCGACAACAGTACCCGTAATGGTTCGTTGAGCGAAAGTCAGTTGCACTGTAAAAACCAATGCCAACCAGATTAAGAGATACTTTTTTTTCATAATCCTAAATTGTTTAATTAAATAAAAATGTGTGATATTTAAAGCTAAAATCTATGTTTATACTGAGGGAGGTATGTCGCTTTTTGTCATTCAGTAGGAATCTCTTTGTCATTAATAAAAGCACCAAAGAGGTTCCACTTGAATGACAAAAGCGACAAAAAGCGACAGTGTGAAAGAACCAGAAGACCTAAAATCTTCCTAAGATTTGTCATCAGCCGACCTCGAACTGCTCCATCAAAAACCCAACATTTACTGAGGGGGTCGCTCCTGCTTGCGTTGCGACATATGCACCCATAGCACAAGCCCTTTTTAAGCAATCTTTGGCATGTTGTCCTTTCATTTTTTGTGATAAAAAACCTGCTAAAAAGGC
>JANMJN010000236.1:0-2793 GCA_031371355.1 Saprospiraceae bacterium | reverse complement strand
AGGGACCTGATATGATAAACGGAACAGTCACGCCCGCTTGATAAACAGAGCCTTTTATCCGCATTTGATTGGCAGTTTGAGATGCCGTTCTGTCGTCGCCATTGTCGCCAACGAAGATAATATCGGTGCTGTCGAGTTTGTTGTTCGCTTGCAACCAATCAAATACTTTACCAATGCGGTTGTCCATCGCCTCTGCCATCACTTTAAAATACGCTTTCGAGTTAGCCGCAATATCCGCCGCCGTGCCACTCAAAGAACGGTTGGTAATCAAAGAATCAGGTGGCAAATGAATTGGAAAATGCGGCGCATTATAAGCCAACCACAAGAAAAACGGCTTTGTTCCCTGTTGACTCAACCATGTAATCGCATTATTGGTGTTTTCAATCGTCGCATAAGTCGTCGAAGTTGAAGCAACACCATTGGTTACTTTCGACCAGTTATAATAATCCGCCACTTCTGCCGCAAAACAACCTGCGTAGTAGTCATAACCCATTTTACTCGGGTTATTGAGGTTTGCAGGGTTTTGAGTTTGCAGATGCCACTTGCCGACATTCGCCGTTGCGTATTTTGTGGGTGCATTGGCGTTTTTTAAGAGTTTCGGAATCGTCATTTCAGCCGTATCTAATTGCGCGGACATGGGGTTGACAATCACATTGCCCACGCCTGTCCGAAAACTGTAACGCCCTGTCAACATTCCCGCCCTCGAAGGCGAACAAACTGGATTTGCCCAAGCATTGGAAAACCGAACACCACGGCTCAACAGTTTGCGGATATTGGGCAAATTGACGGTATCAATGCGGTTTTCTTGAAAACCACACCAATCGGAACCTAAATCGTCGGCAATTATGAGGACTACGTTGCGTTGTGCTTGTATTATGTCCATAAAAAGGCACAAAAAGAGGAGCGTAAAGGTGTTTTTCATTTTATCTATTATTTTAAATGCATTTTTACTGAAAATACTGAGGGGTACTTAAACAGTTTAAAGTTTCGTAAATCTCTGTTCTTCGCCCGTTGCTGTCCGAATAAAGTATAAACCCGCCGCCCAAGTACTAACATCTATTTGTTGACTGTCATTTATGGTTTGTTGATGTATCAATTGCCCCATTCTCGTATAAATACGCACGGTTGTCGGCGATTCAGTGTTTAAATCAAGGGTGTTATTGACCAAAGTATTTTTAAGGATAAAAGCGTTTTTACCCAAAACGACTGAAACAATGGACGATAATGTCTCTTTTCCATCAAAATCCACTTGGCGCAAGCGGTAATAGTTCGTTCCTACTGAGGGGTCGGTGTCCGTGAAAACATAATCCTGTTTTGCATTTATAGAACCTTTTCCTTTGACTTCGCCGATTGTTTGGAAGTTTAACCCATCGGTGCTTCGTTCAATTGTAAAACCTTTATTATTGTTTTCACTTGCAGTTTGCCAATTTAAAACGGTGGTTTTATTCACCAATTGGGCTTTAAAAGTTGTTAATTCGACGGGTATCGTTGGGCTGCACACAGTTGTTCCGAGCAAAGTCCCCATGTCAGTACACAAAGAGACATAATTGGTGCGCTCCGTTGATGTTAATGTTCGGCTTAATAGGTTTGTCGCTTCGTTGGGGTCATTTGTGAGGTTATAAAACTCTTGAACCCCATTGTCAAAGTTCAATAATTTATAATTTTGGTTGCGAATGGCTTTCCCGTCGTCGGTTGTGCCTGTTCCAAACACTTCTACAAAAGCCCAAGAGCGCACATCGGTTGTGGTATTCGACAAAATAGGCACTAAACTCTTACTATCAACGGGTTTTGCAACGGGTATTTGCGTTGCCCAATTGGTATAACCCGCTAATTCGAGTATTGTGGCAAACAAATCTTGCGTATTGACCAAGGCATTGCTGAGGCGCCCTTGATTGACGACCGACGGTCCCGAAATAATGAACGGCACATGAACACCTTGTTGATAAACCGTGCCTTTTGAGCGCGATGTAGGCGTTGTTTGTGCTGTTTGAGGCGTATCGCCGTTGTCGCCAATGAAAATAATATCGGTATTGTCCAATTTATTATTTGCTTCGAGCCACGTGTAAATGCGCCCGATTTGATTGTCCATCGCCTCTGCCATGACTTTAAAATACTTCTTGGGATTGTTGTTAATATCCGCCGTTGTGCCACTCAAAGTCTGATTTGTTATAAGGTCGGCGGGTGGCAAATGGTAAGGGAAATGCGGCGCATTGTACGCCATCCAGAGAAAAAAAGGTTTTGCGGTCTGTTGTCCCATCCAATTGATGGCATCATCGGTCATTTCAACGGTCGAATAGGTGGAAGATGTCGAAGAAACACCATTTGTTACCTTTGCCCAACTCGTGTAACTCGGCATGACTTGCCCCGAAAAAAAACCTGCAAACTGTTCAAAACCCATGATACTTGGGTTGTTCAAATTAGCGGCTGTGCCGACTTGCAAATGCCATTTGCCGATATTTGCTGTTGCATAAAGCGTTGGTGCATTGGTTTTTAGGAGTTTTGCGACCGATATTTCCGATGTACTTAATTGCGCAGAAGTCGCATTTGTAATGACATTGCCAACGCCCGTCCGAAAGCTGTATCTGCCCGTCAAAATTCCTGCGCGGGTCGGCGAACAAACAGGGTTTGCCCATGCATTTGAGAACCGAACACCTCTGCTGAGTAACTTGCGGACATTCGGCATATTCACGGTGTCAACGCGGTCTTCTTGAAAACCGCACCAATCTGAACCTAAATCGTCGGCAATGATGAGAATGATGTTGCGTTGGGCTTGGGTTATGCCAATAAAAAGGC
>JANMJN010000214.1:0-6017 GCA_031371355.1 Saprospiraceae bacterium | reverse complement strand
ACAGATGACACTGATACAACAGTTTTTCACTGATTTCTTTTGTCATTCTGAAAGAAACTGAAAAGAAATCAGTGAAAACCTGTTGTATCAGTGTCATCTGTGGTCTATAAAAAATAAAAATAAGTGATAGGAAAATTAATACCGATAGGTTATACAAAAAAACCGCATGGCTTGAAAGGTGAAATAAAGCTGCAAGTGACCGAGCGTTATCTCGAAGACTTGATGAATACCGAAGTAGTTATCCTTCAAATCAAGGGCAAACCAACGCCCTTTTTCGTTGACGATATACGTGTTGGCAACACCACGATTGGCAAATTTGAAGACATAGACAATCCAGAAAGCGCTTTATATATTGCCAACAAAGAACTTTTTTTGCGAGAAGAAGATATTATTCCCGACGATTTCCGTGAATTCGAAGTGGATAACGATGGTTTGGAATATGAAAAATGTATCGGTTACGCTATTTTTGATGGAGACATTGAGATAGGCAATATCATTGATATTTTAGAATACCCACAACAAGAAATGGCAGTTGTTGAGTTTGAAAACCGTGAAATTTTAATTCCTTTAAATGCTGCTTTTGTGCGTGCAAGAGACGATGAAAATAAAAAAATAGTGATGGAATTACCCGAAGGTTTGCTCGATTTGTCTTAATCTTTAAAAGTCAATTTGTTTTAAAATAAATATTTTTTTAAGTCAAATTTTGTTTTTTATAAATTTTTTTAAGTCAAAATATTTTTATAGAATATTTTTTTAAGTCAAATTAATTTATTTACCAATGGATACGATAGTTGTTTTGACAGGCGCTGGTATCAGTGCCGAAAGTGGGATTAAAACCTTCCGAGATGCCGATGGTTTATGGGAAAATCATGATATTCAAGAAGTCGCAACACCTGAGGGCTTTCGTAAAAACCCCGCCTTAGTGTTGAAATTTTACAACGACCGTCGCCGCCAACTATTCGACGTCGAACCCAATGCAGGGCATACGGCTTTGGTTGAATTAGAAAAAGAATACAAAGTGACGGTTATCACTCAAAATGTGGATGATTTGCATGAGCGTGCAGGCAGTACTAAAGTCATTCATTTGCACGGTGAACTACGGAAATCGCGCTCGTCTGTCAATCCTGCTTTAATTTATGAATGTTTGGAGGATATAAACATAGGTGATAAAGCTGGAGATGGTTCGCAATTGCGCCCACACATCGTCTGGTTTGGCGAAGATGTGCCGATGATTCAGTATGCTGCGCAAGCCGTTTCGGAAGCTAAAATTGTCATCGTCGTTGGCAGTTCGATGCAAGTTTATCCTGCCGCGGGTTTAGTCAGTTTTGCTCATGGTAAAGCTGATATTTACTATGTTGACCCACAGCCTGCCCTCAATTATGAATTGAATCAACGTAAAAACTTAACGGTCATAGCTGAACCCGCGACAATAGGCGTGCGAAAAGTGGTGGACAAATTACTGAAAGTTTGAACTACATTTGCGGCATGAATGCGGGTAAAAAAGAAGAAATTTATTTCAAAAACTTAGATGGGTTACGTTTTTTGGCGGCGTTTGCGGTCATCATTGGGCATTGTCAATCCATGCTTTTTAAAGGTAGTGATAAGATAGGTATCCGCGTTTACTCACCTTTTGCCGACAAATTGGGCAGTTTCGGGGTTGATTTTTTCTTTGTTTTGAGCGGTTTTCTCATCAGTTTTTTGTTGATGAAGGAAATCGAGGAAACGAAAACTGTTCAAGTACGCCATTTTTATATGCGGCGCTTTTTAAGGATTTGGCCCCTCTATTTTGCTGTCGGTATTACCTATATTATATGTGGGACAACTTTCAGTCAATTTTTTGGCGGTTGGTTAGGTTATCCACCAACAGTACAGACGACAGAGCAATTGCTTGAAAACTTATGGTATCTCGGCACTTTTAGTATCAATTTTCAGACACTTTGGCATCATGGCAACCAATTTCAAGTAGGGCATTTTTGGTCTTTGGCTGTCGAAGAGCAGTTTTATTTGTTGTGGGCACCTGTTTTCTGGATTTTTAGAAAACGATTGCTGCCCATCATTTTGCTTTTTGTTGCTATTGGTTTGCTCCTCAATTTGCCGTCAAATACTTGGTTTCCATCCTTCCATAGTTTTCAATACAACTTTACAGCCAATCGTTTTTTACAATTTGGTACAGGTGCGTTGTTTGCGTGGTTACTGTATCATGGATATATGACCCCTCAGTATCCGTTGTCAAAAAGTCTTAGTTGGGTGCTTCAATTGTCCGTTTTGCTTCCGATGCTGATGTTTTTAATAGGTAACCATTACTATTCTGAAAATCATAAAGAAGGGTATGAGCAGATAGCCAACACATTGATATCGGTAGGCATCATTGCATCAGCTATAACACAACATTCTGTTATTAATTTTGAATTTGCACTGTTGAAGTATTTGGGCAAAATTTCCTATGGTATTTACGTGTATCACATTTTTGCCGTGCGCGTCGTAGAGTATGTTTTAATGCAAGGTTCTGGCTCTCCGTTGATTGAACGGAATCCGATGTTTCATTTTTTATTCCCTTTTTGGGCGACTTTATTTGCCATATTGTTATCCGCTTTGTCGTATGAATTTTTAGAAAAACCTTTTTTGAAATTAAAAAGTAATTTTAAGTGAAAATATTTTTAGTAGGCTTTATGGGCTGTGGTAAAAGCTATGTCGGACGACCGTTGGCAGCCAAATTGGGTTTCCAATTTGTTGATGTGGACAATATTATCGAACATACTGAGGGGGCAACTGTGGCTCAAATATTTGAAAAACAAGGAGAAACATATTTCCGTCAATTAGAAAGTGATATACTGAAGGGGCTTGGCAAATGGGAAAATATCGTCATCGCAACGGGTGGGGGAGCGGCTTGTTTTCACAATAATATGGATTGGATGAATGAACATGGCGTGACTATCTATCTCAAAGCCTCACCCGAATTATTGTTGTCACGCCTCAAAAATGAAACACATCAAAGACCGCTTTTGGGTGGTCGCAACGATATGGATTTGTTGAACTTTATTGAAAATAAGCTAATAGAACGCACGCCATTTTATGAAAAAGCCTCATTCATAATTGAACAAGTTGAAGACGGGGAAATGATAGTCGTTGATATTATCAATGCTTTATATAATCGCATTTCCCAGAATTAGTTTTTGACCGAGAAAATGTCACATATTTTCATCTTTCTGTAAAATAAATAAAAAAAGTTGTACTAACACTTATTGGTTAGTTTAAAATGTTTTTTATTTTAAATGTTTAATTATATTTATACTAATGTATTACAAAATCAATATAACAATTATATTTCAATTTAAAAAAATCTATCTAAACCTAATGCGGTATTTTGAATAAGTAGGAGTATGAAATCCTGTTACAAATTTTGCAGAATGGTGTTTGTGTACTTACCTTTGCTTTATCAAAAAAACAAAGAGATTATTTCTTAGCTTTTTTTGGGATATTATTTCTTAGTCGGACAAGACAATTTAAACAAACATATACACTATAAACGCTTATTTTCTTTACTCCCTTTACCCCCCACTCCCCCTTTTTTTATAAATAATGGAAAATAATGAGGATAAAAAAGCCAACTGTCTAACAGTAAAACATAGCCATTAAATTAAAAAGGCGCGGAAAAGTATTAACTTTGCCGCGCCTTTTTAATTTAAAAAAAATTCAAATAAAAAATGGAACATCACCATTGCGTTATTATTGGTTCAGGTCCTGCGGGTTATACTGCAGCTATTTATGCCGCACGAGCAGGTATCAAACCTATTTTGTACACAGGTCAAGAGCCTGGTGGTCAGTTGATGATTACAAACGACGTTGAAAACTATCCAGGCTATCCAGAAGGGATTCATGGTCCTGTTATGATGGAAGATTTTAAAAAACAAGCTGAACGTTTTGGTACAGATATTCGCTACGAACTTATCAGTAAAGTTGATTTTACGGCAACGCCACACCGCCTTTTTACTGAGGGGGGAACCGAAATCAAAGCGGATGCGGTTATTATTGCCACAGGCGCAAGTGCTAAATGGTTGGGCTTGGAGTCGGAATTGCGGTTGCAAAACAAAGGCGTTTCTGCCTGTGCTGTTTGTGATGGTTTTTTCTTCCGAAATCAAGAAGTGGCTATTGTTGGCGGCGGCGATACGGCTGCGGAGGAGTCAACTTACTTGGCGAAATTGTGTAAAACGGTTCATCTCATCGTCCGTCGTGACGAAATGAGGGCTTCTAAAATCATGCAAGAACGTGTCCTTAAAACCCCCAATCTCATTGTTCACTGGAATACTGAAACGGAAGAAATTCTTGGAGAAGACGAAGTGAAGGGTGTTCGTTTGAAAAACAATAAAACAGGTGAAGTCACTGAAATATCGGTCACTGGTTTTTTTGTTGCGATTGGTCATAAACCCAATACCGACATTTTTAAAGACTGGTTAACGCTTGACGAAACGGGTTATATCATCAATAAAGCTGGTACATCTCTTACAAATATCGAAGGTGTGTTTGTCTCTGGCGATGCTGCCGATAAGGTATATCGTCAAGCAGTTACAGCAGCAGGTATGGGCTGTATGGCTGCTTTAGACGCTGAAAGATGGTTGACAGAAAAAGGGATTGTCTGATTCGGTATTCGGATACTCGAATATCCGGATACTCGAATATCCGAATACCGAATATCCGAATACCGAATTAACGAATTATCAAACAATAAAATAATATTAAATGGCTACTAAATTTAGAAGCGGCGTGCTTCATGGTCAAGAAGTGACCGACTTATTCAACTACGCCAATGAGAACAATTTCGCGCTTCCTGCGGTCAATGTCATCAGCAGCAGCACGGTTAATGCAGTTCTTGAAACGGCAAAAGCGGTAAATTCGCCTGTGATTATTCAATTTTCAAACGGCGGTGCATCGTTTAATGCGGGTCAAGGATTGAGCAATGAGGGGCAGAAAGCCTCTATTCTCGGCGGCATTGCAGGTGCTATGCACGTACACACGATGGCTAAGGCGTATGGTGTTCCAGTTATTTTGCATACAGACCACTGTGCAAAAAAACTATTGCCGTGGATTGATGGTTTGTTGACAGCAAGTGAGGAGTTTTTTAAACTGCGTGGTTTCCCTCTTTATTCGTCACATATGCTCGATTTGTCAGAAGAGTCTATTGAGGAAAACATGGAAATCTGTGTGGAATACTTCGAGCGGATGGCAAAAATGGGTATGACTCTTGAAATTGAACTCGGTGTAACAGGTGGTGAAGAAGATGGGGTTGACAACTCTGATGTTGATTCATCAAAACTTTATACGCAACCATCGGAGGTATTTTATGCTTACCAGAAATTGTCGGCTATTTCACCTAACTTTACTATTGCAGCGGCTTTTGGCAATGTTCATGGTGTTTATAAGCCTGGTAATGTGAAATTGCAACCTGTTATTTTGAAAAATTCACAAGAATTTGTTAAGGAACAATTGAATTTGACATCTGATTTGCCTATCAATTTCGTTTTCCACGGTGGCAGCGGTTCGTCTCGTGAAGAAATCCGCGAAGCGATTGAATACGGTGCTATTAAAATGAACATTGATACAGATATGCAATGGGCATATTGGGATGGTGTTCGGACTTATGAAGCGGCTAAACATGGTTATCTTCAAGGTCAAATCGGCAATCCTGATGGTGAAGACAAGCCCAACAAAAGCACTTACGACCCACGTAAATGGTTACGTTCAGCAGAAAAATCTTTTGTTGAACGCTTGATAGGAGCTTTTGAGGATTTGAACTGTATTAATAGACATGTATAAGTAATAATAAATAGCGAATTTGTAAGACTTGTGTTACAATTGTTTTTATGCATATATTAAGTTATTTGTTTCATTCTTGTTCGCTGTTTCTTACTTAAAAAACGCCTGTGTTGGATTTGATTCCTCACAGGCGTTTAATTTTTTTATTTATTTTATTATAAAAAAAAACCCAAAGTAAAAAAACTTTTTTTTTTTTTTTTTTTTAA
>JANMJN010000211.1:0-3735 GCA_031371355.1 Saprospiraceae bacterium | reverse complement strand
TATAAAGAATTGATTGTGGTTTATGAAATTCAGTTAAACAAATATACAAAGGCAATTCGGAATCTGCCGATAAACGTGCCTGTTTTTTTTCTGATTCAAGCGGGTTATCAATGTATTGCGTCCTTTTTCTTGATGAATAGGCAAAATTGAAATTGCCAAAAAACTGTCCATTTATGAAGCTTGGAAAAGAGGCTGTGAAATAGAACTCTTGATGCGAATTTTTGCTTTGTCAAAAGATGAAATACTTGCTGTCGTTGAAGAAATGAAAAATATATATTAACACAACAATTTATTGATATATTTAAAGATTTATGAATCAATAGGAAGGGCGATTCATTTTGTAAAACGAATCGCCCTTTTCAAATAAATATTACAATTGCAGAATTACTGCACATCAACAGATTTAAGCAATTCAACGTAGAAAATCAAATCGCTGTTAGCAGGAATTTCTCCTTTTTGGCCCGAAGGACGGTCGCCATAACCCAATTTTGAAGGGACAAACAAAATAGCCGTAGTGCCTTCTTTCATGTTCATCAAACCTTCGTCCCAGCCCGGAATCACTTGACCACCACCGATTGGGAAGTTAATTGGCTCACCACGAGTATAAGATTCGTCAAATTTCTTACCATCTTTCAACGCACCGTAGTAGTTCACAAGTACAACCTCGCCTTTTTTAGGCAATGCACCTGTGCCCTGGCGCAAAACTGCAATCTTCAAACCAGAAGGGAGCTCGATAACGCCTGCAGGCAATTTACCTGCGCCAAAGTTTTTAGCAATCGTAGTAGTCGAATCTGCAACAGCTTTAGCACGGGCAATGAAGTCCGGTTTGGCTGCTTGAATAGACTCAGACAATGCTTTCAATTCTGCTTGACGTTTTTCAACGTCGCTTTTTGATTTTACTTTGCGCAAAATGATTGTCAATTTAGCCGCTTTCGCATTTTCCAAGCCTTGTGGCTTCACCTTAAATGTATCCAAAGGCATAGTAAAAGTCGCTGAATCACCTTCTCTCAATGTCAAAAGAGCTTCTTGAGTCAATTTGAAAAAAGGGTCTTTCGCCGTTTTAGGGTCTTCTACCATCGAACGGGCAGGTTGTCCTTCCGTTATAGTTGAGAACATCAAAGAATCGTCTTTGTGCAAAAGCACATCATAAAAAGCGGCATCGCCAATTTTGGCAGTTGCACCTGTACCCGCTTTATGTATCGTATAAGCAAAACCACTTGGTGTTTTTTTCTTACAAGCTGCAACTGATGCAACGATAATGAGCAGTAAAAAAAGATTTTTAAGATTTTTCATCAAAGATTTTTTAATTAATAATTGTTATATTGTTGTATGGTTGAATTGTTGTATGGTTGAATGGCTGTGTGGTTGAATGGTTAAAGTATTACATGTTTTAAATAGCAATACAACAATACAGCAATTCAACCATCTAACCATTCAATTTTTCTTTATAAATGGGCAATAAGTTTTTGAGTTTTTCAATATTAAATTTCAAACCTTGATGCGAATAACCGCCCGAAGCGTTTTTATGTCCACCGCCATTAAAATGGTCACGACATAATTCTTGAACATTGAAATCACCTTTTGAGCGCATCGAAATCTTAACAATCGTCGGTTGTTCCATAATAAAACAACCCAATTTAACATCGCGCATCGACAACATATAGTTGACAATCCCCTCAGTATCGCCGCGTTGTATATCAAAGGTTTCGTAATCTTTCTTTGTCAAAGCAATGATACCTGTTTTATATTCAGGCAATATTTCCATTCTATTTGCGAGACAATGACCGAGCAGACGGAGGTTTCTCTCAGGCAAACAGTTATTAATCAAGTCTTGCAACCGATAATCCTCTACGCCCCGCTCTAAAAGATTGGCAACGATGCGAAATAATTTGGGTGAAGTCGCAAATTTGAAAGAACCTGTATCCGTCACAATACCCGTATAAAGACAGTCGCCAACTGTTGTGGTTATTTTATCAGCATCATCGAGTAGGTGAATAAAGTCGTAAACCAATTCACACGTAGAAGACGCAGTGATGTCTGACAACATAAAATCCGCAAATAATTCTGGTTCTCGATGATGGTCGATCAAAATTTTTGGGATTTTACTGAGGGGTCTGATAATCTCTCCAATTTTATCCACACGGTCAAGTGCATTATAATCAAGTGCAAATATCACTTCCGCACTTTGCAAAGCCGTTCGTGCACGTAATATGTCCGTATCAGAAATCACTATTTTATCAGAATCAGGCAACCAACTAAAAAACTCTGGAAAATCGGATGGAAAAATTACTGTTACTTCGTGACCTAATTGAATTAAATAATGATATAAACCCAATGAAGAGCCAATTGCATCACCATCTGGGTTCCGATGGGACGTAATACAGACACGTTTGGGTCTTCCTAAAAGTTCTTTTACATCATCTATTTTCATAACTTGCTTTTTTGAAGGTGCAAATGTCACAAAAAAACCTTGATTAGCAAAATGATATTTTGTTATTGTGCCATCAAGATATTTTGAACGATTGATTTTATTTTTTTTTAACAATTCCATCAAATCTGTTAGTGGAAAATTTACCTTTGCGGCGTGAAAAGAAACTTTTGAACATAATCAAAAATGTTATTCACGTAAATCATTCACAGTCAATTATTTAATTTAAGTTTTCTAATCTCGATTTGTTATGGCAACTAATAGAACTTTCACGATGATTAAGCCCGATGCGGTTAAAAATGGTCATATTGGTGCAATTTTAAACGACATCAATGCAGCAGGTTTCAAAATCGTCGCCTTGAAATACACAAAACTTTCTGCTGAAAAAGCAGGTGAATTTTATGCTGTCCACGCAGCACGTCCTTTTTATGGCGAATTGGTTGAGTTTATGTCAAGTGGTCCAATCGTAGCCGCTATCCTTGAAAAGGACAATGCTGTTGAGGACTTCCGCACACTCATCGGCGCTACTAACCCTGCCAACGCAGCAGAAGGTACTATCCGGAAAAAATATGCAACAAGCATCGGCGAAAACGCTGTTCATGGTTCTGATTCTGATGAAAATGCAGCGATTGAAGGTGCTTTTCACTTTGCAGGAACGGAAATTTTTGGATAAGTATGAAATATGAAATATGAATTATGAAATATGAATTATGAATTATGAATTTTTTTTCATAATTCATAATTCATATTTCATATTTCATATTTCATAATTCATATTTCATAATTCATATTTCATAATTCATATTTCATACTTTATATTTAAAAAAGACGTTTGAAGTTTGTTTTTCTAAACCAAATTTCTTCATCAACTTCAAACTCTTTAACAATGAAAAGCCTCATTCTCTCCGCCGTTTTCGTACCCCTCAGTATCGTAGGGATTTTAGCACAAGCCAATTTACAACGCAGCGTCTTTTTCGATAAAGACAAATCTGAACTCAAACCACAAGGAGAAGCCAATCTTTTGGAAGTCATGGACTTTTTGAACAAAAATCCGACTTTTCAAATCCTTTTGAAAGGCTTTACTGATGCCGATGGTTCGGATGAACACAACAAGGCTTTGGCTGAACGCCGTGTGCAAACCGTTCACATGTTTTTAAAACAAAAAGGCGTTAATACTGCCAAAATGACAACACTTGCCTTGGGAAAAGCACAACCCATAGCAGACAATGCCACAGAAGAAGGTAAAAAACAAAACCGCCGTGTGGATATTAATGTGACTTTTGTTCAAAACACCCCCTCCGTAAATG
>JANMJN010000197.1:0-3128 GCA_031371355.1 Saprospiraceae bacterium | reverse complement strand
CATTTACGTTTGCAGGATTCCTCATCGCTTATGGCTCTTTGCGGTTTAGTATGCCGACTTGGCCTGTGCCCGATTTCGTATTCCGTACATTCCCTTTTGCCGGAGAAACGCATTTACCGCTTCTTTTTGTAACCGTTATGACATTTATTCTTATTGTGTCTTCTGTTACGATGGTACGTGGTGTGCAAGAAGGACACCGTGGCAACAAAGGGGGTGTCGTTTTTTGGATGTTATTGACAATTGTTGGTGGCGCATCTTTCTTAGGCTGTCAAGCTTGGGAGTGGACGACTTTGATCAAGGGCGAAAACATGAGTGTGACGCGTAATCCTTTCGGTCGCCACGAAATTGCAGGTACATATACAATGGACGAGCATGGTCATCCTTACGAAAAAGGAGCAACTCCAGAAGCGTTCAAAAAAGGTGAAGGTTATTTGATTCATGCTGAGCATGATGCGAATCATGAAGTCGTAACAGATGAAGCAGGTAACACTAAATTTATACAAAGGACTTATGTGACTGAAACGGGTGAACAAGGTCAATTAGAGTTTGGTCCAAAGCAATTTGGTGCTTTATTCTTCTTCATCACAGGTTTCCACGGTTTCCACGTTTTTTCAGGTGTCCTTTTCTTGGCTATTATTGCCATGAATGTAGGCAGTGGTTTGTACGACAAACGCAAAAATCACTACGAAATGGTTGAAAAGATTGGTCTTTATTGGCATTTCGTTGACTTGGTTTGGGTATTCGTCTTTTTGGTGTTTTATCTTTTATGATAATTACCCCCTCAGTAAAAGAAAATTAATTTTTTGAAAAATATAAAATTTAAAAGAAATGGTCAGCTACGAAGAAGGCTTAGCGGTCGTTAAACGCGGTTTTTGGTTACTCGGTGCGATAACTATCGGGGAAGTTTTTGTTGCACTTGTTGGCAACGGACACATTATACCAGGTTTTCATTTGCCGAAATTTGTCATGTATCCTATGATGATTTCAATGTCGTTGTATAAAGCCTATTGGATTGTCTATAACTTTATGCACATGGCTTATGAGGTCAAGGGTTTGGCGATGAGTGTTTTGTTGCCTTGTTTGCTACTGGTTTGGGCAGTTATCGCTTTCTTCCAAGAAGGCGGCTCTTGGGGTGCACGTCGGCAACAGATTAAAGATAAAAATGAAAAGGTCGTCAAACCTATGTCTAAAGCAACTGGGATGATAGATACTAAAACGCTCGAACCGAGCCAAATACAATAAAAAAAAAGGCGGGGCTAACAGTTCCGCCTTTTTTGTTTAAACACTCAACCTTTTGATAATCAAGTTGTTAGTATAAAAACAACTTAACCCAAAAAGAATTCAATATTTTCACCATTCACAATTACTTTAATGGCAATTGAAAAACAAAAAAGAAGTAAAGGCATCATTCAGGTATTAGTAGTTTCCTTGTTTTTGGTTATCATACCTTTGGTCACTTTTTTTATACAAAGAAAAGGTATGAAAGAAGGTATTGAGTTATACAAAGACTTAAAGAAAAATTTAGGGCAAATGCCGGCACAGTTCGAAGCTAAAAACTACTCAAATGAAATTTTTGATGCTTCAAAATTGACGGGTCAAACCCTAGTCGCTTCGTGGGCAACCACTCAAAGCCGTGATACAATTTTATCCATTATGCGGACCATAAACCGTATTCCGCAATTTCAAGAAGAAGTTGACAACCTTCAATTCATTACTTTCGATACGGCTTCTGACTCTACTTTCTTCAAGAACTACTATTTCAATTTGACCCGAAACGAGCGCGCAAAATGGTGGATACTGAGGGGGGGTAATGACATTCAACAAAGCATAAAATTGCCGAATGATTATTCAATCGCTTTGATTGATACAAGTGGCATCATTCGTCGATTTTATGATATTCGTGAAGCAAATGAACGTAGAATCCTGATTGAGCATATTTCAATCATGCCTTTAAAGAAGAAAAAGACAATCGAAAAGAAAGACCAAAAGCAAATGTAATAATGATGAATTATAAATGATGAATGATGAATTTTTGCAAGTTATTTATTTTTAATTGTTTATAAATATAAATTACCAATCACTTATTTTATGGAGAATACTGCCTTAGCAAAGAAATTGAACGTTTATGCGACCATCGTTTCTGCTGTTGTTTTACTTTTAGTAGCGACGATGCGCCAAATTCCTCGCCTTGATTTAGGCATTGATTTTTCGTTTTTACCTGCTGTTTATTCATTTACAAACCTATTATCGGCTGTTTTTTTAATTTTAGCCTTGAATTTTATTCGTCAAAAGAAAGTTGAACAACATCGAAAAATGATTTATGGCGCATTAACAATGTCCACATTATTCCTTCTGATGTACGTTTTATATCATATCACAACACCAGAAGTAAAGTATTGCGGAGAGGGTTCGATGCGTTTGGTATATTTCTTTTTGTTGATAACACACGTCGTTTTGGCAGCCGTTAGTTTTCCTTTCATATTATTTACTTTTGTGAGAGGTTACACGATGCAAGTTGAAAAACATAGAAAGATGGCAAAATGGGTTTTCTGGGTATGGTTATATGTAGCGATTACGGGTCCCGTTGTCTATTTAATGCTTAGACCGTGTCTGAATAGCTGAAAATAGTAAAATTTCGTTTTATCTTTGTCCAAAATTATAAAGAAATGAAAAAAATACTGAGGGGGGCAATTTTAATAATTGCCTTGACATTTATCCAAAATATAGACACTAATGCCCAATGTCCGATGTGCCGAACTGGTTTGGAAAGCAATTTGAAAAATGGCGGAACGATGGGACGCGGCATCAATGCAGGTATTCTAATGCTGTTTGCTATGCCTTATCTACTCGTCGGTGGCATCGCTTATGTGTGGATAAAAAATAAGAAAGGCAACGAAGACCAAGAGTTGGAAGCTGAAATGGCTGAAATTGCTTAAAAAAAAGAAATCCTTCCAAGCGAACTTGGAAGGATTTTTTTTCATATGACATCGAGATACTTTAATAACCAAATAATAAAGAAAATCCCGGCGGCGGCGGAAGCTAAATAAGCTAATGTACCCAGCCCTACTACGCCTAAAACAATACTGGCTATGGCGAAAATTAATGTTAACCAAAGCCACTTTTTGACT
>JANMJN010000170.1:0-3490 GCA_031371355.1 Saprospiraceae bacterium | reverse complement strand
ATCCACCGCCGCACGTTCTGCTTCACTCAATTTTGAATGCGTTGTTGAAGCGGGATGCGTGGCGATTGTGCGCGAATCACCCAAATTTGCGGTGTGTGTAATCATTTTTAAATTGTTCAAAAATGCACGTCCAGCTTCAATGCCACCTTTAACTTCAAAGCAAACGACACCACCGCCACCCTTTGGCATCTGCTTTTTTGCCAATTCGTACTGCGGATGTGCGGGATGATGCGGGTATTTGACCCACGATACTGAGGGGTGCATTTCTAAGATATGCGCCAACTCTAAGGCACTTTTGCAGTGTCTGTCCATGCGAACCGCCAAAGTTTCAAGAGATTTTGACAATAACCACGCATTCATGGGCGATAAACTCGGACCAGAATGACGGGCAAAAAAGCGAATCTCTTTTATCAAATCTTTGCGTCCAACGATAGCGCCTGCGATGGTACGCCCTTGCCCATCAATGAATTTTGTGGCAGAATACGTCACTAAATCTGCTCCAAATTGAATAGGTTGCTGCAAATAAGGCGTGGCAAAGCAGTTGTCAACGTTCAAAATGATGTTGTGCTTTTTTGCCAATTTGCCAATATATTCTAAATCTATGAGGTCAAGACCTGGATTTGAAGGCGTTTCAAGGATAATTAAGCGGGTATTGGGTTGAATCAAAGCCTCCCATTCTTCGGGCTTTTTGATGTCGGCGTAAGTGGAAGTGATGCCCCATTTTGGAAAAACCATCGTCAATAGTTGATGCGTTGAACCAAAAACTGAACGGCTCGCTAAAATGTGGTCACCCGATTTGAGCAAACCTGCAATAGACGTAAAAATCGCAGACATACCCGAAGCTGTCGCCAAACCATCTTCTGCGCCATCCATTAAGCAGAGTTTGTCAATAAATTCTGAATTATTGGGGTTTGAAAAACGCGTGTAAATATTGCCAGAAATTTCATCTGCAAACAAAGCGCGGGCTTGTTCAGCGTCTTCAAACGTAAAGCTTGAAGTCATAAAAATCGGTGTCGAGTGTTCTCTAAAATCTGACTGTTCAGCACGGGTACGAATCGCATTGGTTTCAAAATTGTCGTAAGGCATATTCTAAGTATGAAATATGAATGATGAAATATGAAAAATACTGAGGGGGTAAATTGTTCTGTTGTTAAATGGCTATATTGCTGCAAACCATACAACAATACAGCCATTTAACATCAGAACAATTTAGTTAGGTTGTGGTACGTAGCGCAAATATGGCTTCTTGATTTCTGGTTCAACGCCATACTTTCCTGCAATATCTTCTGTCGCCACATTCAAAGTAACAATCACATCATCGCCCACTTGCCAATCGGCAGGTGTCGCAACTGAATGATTTGCCGTTAATTGCAAAGAGTCAATGACGCGCAGAATTTCAAGGAAATTACGCCCTGTTGACGCTGGATATGTCAATGTCAACTTGATTTTTTTGTCAGGTCCGATGACAAAAACCGAGCGTACGGTTGCTTTTTCGCTGGCATTTGGGTGAATCATATCGTATAATTCAGCCACTTTGCGGTCTTGGTCTGCGATAATCGGGAAGTTCATCGTCACGCTGTTGACTTCTTCGATGTCTGGAATCCAACGATTGTGAGAATCAATATCATCCACGCTGACAGCCAAAACTTTGACATTGCGTTTTTCGAATTCGCCTTTCAACAAAGCGGTTTTGCCCAATTCTGTTGTGCAAACAGGTGTGAAATCGGCAGGATGTGAGAACAACAAGCCCCAAGAAGAGCCAAGCCATTCGTGAAAATTAATCGTGCCTTGTGTTGTTTCGATTGTAAAATCGGGTGCGATATCGCCTAATCTTAATCCCATAACTATTTGATTTTTAATTATTTAATAAAAAATTGATTTAAAAATTATTTTTGTATAAATTTTCATAAAAATATTGATGGGGATTTGAAAACTCATATTTTGCACTTATTTTTGTCAAAATAAAAATTTCAACATGACAACTATTGCTATTCCAATCGAAGAAAAAATCCAAACGGAACTTGAACAATACGCCAAAGAACAAAATTTGACAACAGAAGAGGTTCTTGAAAGAATTGTCAAGCAATTTATTTTAGAGGCACGTATAAAAGCCTTTAGAAAAATTATGCAGCCTTTGGCTGAAAAAGCTGGATATTTCAGCGAAGATGACATACTAAGAATCAACTAATGAAAATCATTTTAGATACCAATATATACATTTCTGCCTTCATTTTTGAAGGATTTCTTGCAAAAGTTTTTGAATATTGCCTACAACATGAGTACACTTATGCTTCAGAATATATCCTATCAGAATTTTCGAGCAAAATTATCCATAAATTCAAGACTCCAGAGTCCATTTGCCAAGCGATGATTTGGACAATTCGAGAAAATGTATTTGTTGTTTCACCAAATAATCCTATGCCTACGGCTTGTCGTGATTCAGATGATAACAATATACTTCAATTGGCTAACTTTGTTGAAGCTGATTTTATCATTACAGGCGATAAAGATTTGCTTACTTCAGGAACTTTTGGTTCTACTCAAATCGTTACACCACGCCATTTTTACGATGTTCATATTTCGAAATAAGTCAACCATTTGACATGAATTTCTGCAATAAAGCCAACATTTGGTCAAACTCAATTAAAAAGCCATCATGTCCAAATTTTGATTGAATGACTTCTAAAGTCGCATTAGGTATTTGCTTCGCTAATGCTATTTGTTCTTCCAAAGGAAAAAGTATATCTGATTGAATACCAACGATTAACGTATTGGTTTTAATGTTTTTCAAAGCTTTTTCGATACCGCCTCGATTGCGTCCCACGTTGTGCGAATCCATCGTTTTGGATAAAGACAAATAGCTCAAAGCGTTGAACCGTTGTGCCAATTTTTGTCCTTGATAACGTTGATACGACTGAACTTTAAACGCATCTAACAAATCACGGTCGTCATTTTGTGCAAAATTATAGCCCTCATAGCTGCGGTAACTCAACATACCAATCGCCCTTGCGGCTTCCATACCTTTTGCGCCTGCACTTATTAAGGTGTCTAAATCGTCAATTTTTGCAATATTTTCTTTGGATACTGAGGGGTCAGCTTCGATTGCCATTCGTTGCGTTTCGTTTAAGGCAATTGACCACGGAGACATTTTTGCACCGCAAGCGATGACTGCAACATTTTTAAAATAATCGGGCTGCATAATTGCCCATTCTAAAACTTGTTGTCCACCCATCGAACCGCCTATGGCTAACTCAATACTTTGAATATCAAGATGTTGTGCTAATATTTTATGTCCATTGACAACATCTCGAATTGAAATCGTTGGAAAATCACGACCGTAAAAACGCCCCGTTTTAGGGTTAATACTAATAGGACTCGTCGAGCCATAATGCGAACCCAACATATTGGCACATACAATAAAATACTTTTTAGGGTCTAAATATTTACCCTCGCCGACCAATCCTGACCACCAATCCGATGCCTCTGAATT
>JANMJN010000146.1:0-2467 GCA_031371355.1 Saprospiraceae bacterium | reverse complement strand
TCATTCGGTGATTGACCGACCCGTTGCTTAAACAAGCGTGTAAAATGCTGCGGATATTTGAAACCCAATTCGTAAGCAATTTCATTCACCGTTTTATCATTACCAAATATCTTGTCTTTTGCCATGTCAATAATTTTGTTTTGTAGGTATTCTTTGGCAGATTGTCCTGTTTCTTTTTTAATTAAATCACCAAAATAGTTGGCTGATAAATGTAACGCATCGGCAAAATAAGCCACCGAAGGCAAGCCAACGGTTTGAGGTTTATCGGATAAAAAATAACCGTTTAACAGTTCCTCAAATTTTTCTAAAATACCCTTGTGTACATTATCGCGTGTGATGAATTGACGGTCATAAAAACGCTCACAGTAATTCAAAAACAATTCGATATTCGCCGTAATGAGTTTTTTGCTGTGCTTATCAATAGGCTGTTTTAATTCAAAAGCTATTTTTGAAAAACAGTCTAAAACCATTTGCCTTTCGTCGTCGGAGATGTGGAGTGCCTCGTTTGTTTTATAACTGAAAAAATTATAATCATTCATATTTTTGGCAAGAGCCGTCCCACGTATCATGTCAGGATGAAAAACCAAACCATATCCCATTGGTTGATAAGGTACATTCGGATTATCTATTTCCATGACTTGCCCCGGTGCAAAAAACACCAAAGTACCTGCTTGATAATCGTAATAATTGCGACCATATTTAATGTCGCCGCATTTCACATCTTTTAAAATAATGCAATACAGGCTGTATTGAAACTTTATGGTCTTGGCATCGCCCCATTCTCTCAAATTGGCTTTTGAAAAATCCAAGACGCTTACCAAAGGATGCAATGTCTTGTGATTATTGTCAGCATTATAGTTACTGACATTTTCTATTGGATATAAAAGTTCCATTATTTCTGTTTTTTAAAACAAAATTAGTCATTCTAAAATACCTAAACTCCAATAAGCCTTGTAATCCGTAAAAATGGTAGAAAGTGCAGTAATTTATATACTACGCATGTAGAAAAATGACAAGACCTTTGCACCCAAGAAAGCTGCAAAACCGTAATAAGCACAATTGTCTAAAAATTAATTTAAGATGAAAAACAAGGAAAGATTTTATCTAATCACGCTTGCAATTATCTGTATGCTATCAAGTTGTGCGAAAGCACAGACAAAATCAGCGACTCAAAATGAACAAGTGTCGAAAGATAAAAACATCCTCATTGTGTATTTGTCACGCACTAAAAACACAAAAGCAGTGGCAGAGATGATTCATAAAAGTGTCGGTGGAACTTTATTAGAATTAGAATTGAAAAACCCCTATCCCGAAAATTATAAAGAGATTGTCGTACATGAGCTACACGAGAATGAAACAGGGTTTTTGCCTCCTTTAAAAACAAAGATTGACAGTATAGGGAAATACGATTTTGTATTTTTCGGTTTTCCAACATGGGGTATGCAATTACCTCCGCCGATGAAAAGTTTTTTGACCCAATACGATTTGAGTGGTAAAACAGTCGTGCCTTTTAATACAAATGCAGGTTATGGTATCGGTAATAGTTTTGAAACAATTAAAACACTTTGCCCACATAGCACAATATTAGAAGGATTCTCAACCAAAGGCGGGAAAGAAAGAGATGGAATTTTATTTGTGATGGAAGGCGAAAAAGAAAAACAGGTGCAAACCGATGTGCAAGAGTGGTTGCAAAAAATAATAAAATAATTAGCTAAAAACTCAATATGAAAAAATTAATAGGTGGTTTTATCTTTCTAATAGCTTGCTCTTTACAAGCACAACAAACGGACAACAATGCGCCAAAAGTGCGTACCAAATCAGGTAAAGTACGTGGTATTACTGAGGGGGGCGTTTCTATCTTCAAAGCGATTCCTTATGCGGCAGCACCTATTGGCGAATATCGTTGGAGACCGCCACAACCCGTAAAAGCGTGGAAAGATGAACGTGATGCGACAAAATTTTGTGCTGATTGCGGTCAAGCGGTTTGGGGACCTAATGCGGGGAAAATCTCTGCAAATTCGTCTGAAGACTGTCTTTATTTAAATATTTGGAAGCCTGAAAGTGCTACTAAAGGCGCAAAACTACCTGTTATGGTGTGGATTCACGGCGGGGCTTTTGTATTTGGTAGTGGCTCACAGCCAGAAAGTTTTGGCGTTAATTTCGCTAAACAAGGCGTTATTTTAATCACTTTCAACTACCGATTGGGGCGTTTGGGCTTTTTTGCTTTCCCTGCATTGAGTCAAGAACATACGGATGAATTTAAAGGCAATTATGGTTATATGGATCAAATTGCTGCCCTCAAATGGGTACAAAAAAACATAGAAGCGTTTGGTGGCGACCCTAAAAACGTGACTATTTTTGGTGAATCTGCTGGCGGCGTTTCAGTACAATCACTACTAACTATTCCATCTGCAAAAGGTCTTTTCCATAAAACAATTATCGAATCTGGCGGTGGACGTGATGGCGT
>JANMJN010000138.1:0-3066 GCA_031371355.1 Saprospiraceae bacterium | reverse complement strand
CTAAAAACCTTGTCGGTATAGACTTTTCGGAGGATATGCTCGATAAAGCAAAGCAAAAAATAAGCGGTGAAAATGTGCAATTCGTCAGGGCAGATATTCGGGAAAATTGGTCGTTTGAAAAAGAGACTTTTGACTTAGTTACGTGTAGTTTGGTACTTGAACATATTGATGACTTAAACCTTGTTTTTAAGCAAATTTACCGTGTTTTAACTCAAAACGGTCTGTTTTATATCGGTGAACTGCATCCTTTTAAGCAATATTTAGGTACCAAAGCTCGGTTCGAGACAGAAGAGGAAATTTATGAATTGACCTGTTTTACGCACCACATTTCAGAATTTTACAAGGCGGCATCTGAAAACGGTTTTGACTGCGTGGATATCAACGAATGGTTTGACAACGATGAAAGGATAGGAGTGCCGAGGATATTGACAATGGTTTTTCGTAAAAAAATAAATGCATAAAAATCGAAAAAAGATGAAACAAGTAGATGTTTTTACAGAAATAACCATTGCTCGACCTATTGACGTTGTGGCGCCTTTTGTGACTGATCCTGACAATGCACCTACGTGGTATGTCAATATCCAATCGGCTGATTGGAAAACGGTTAAACCAATGGTCATTGGTTCGCAAATTGCTTTTGTGGCGCATTTTTTAGGGCGCAAATTGGCATATGTCTATGAATTTGTCGAACTCATACCCTTAGAAAAAGTAGTGATGAAAACGGCAGACGGACCATTTCCGATGGAGACAACATATACATGGCATGCCGTTGACGAAAACCATACACATATGACATTGCGCAATAGAGGTATGCCTTCGGGTTTTTCAAAAATATTTGCACCATTTATGGCATCTGCGATGAAAAAAGCGAATCAGAAAGACCTCAAAAAGCTAAAAGAAATTTTGGAAAAACAATAAAGTATTATGAAAAACATCGTCATTACAGGCGTGTCAACAGGCATTGGTTATCACATAGCACAAATGTTTTGTGAAAAGGGTTTTCGCGTTTTTGGTAGCGTTCGGAAAGAAAGCGATGCACAGAAACTGAAAGCGGACTTAGGCGATAACTTTGAGCCGTTGATTTTTGATGTTGTTGACAATAAAGCGATTGTGGAAGCGGCTCAAAAGGTGAAAAAGGCTGTAAATACTGAGGGGGTCTCTTTGCTTATCAACAATGCGGGTATTGCTGTTTATGGACCGTTACAACATCTTGATAATGATGAACTTATACACCAATTTAATGTCAATGTCATCGGTGTACAACGTGTAACGCAAGCGTTTCTTCCGCTCCTCGGTGCGACGTTTAACAAAGATATTGTCAAAGGAAAGATTATTAATATCAGTTCCGTTTCTGCAATTATTACCACACCTTTTCTGGGACCTTATTGCGCTTCAAAAGCAGCTTTGAACAGCCTAACCGACGCTTTGCGTCGTGAGTTAGTGTTGTTTGGTATTCCAGTTGTGTTGATACAGCCTGGACCTATCAAAACCCCCATTTGGGCAAAAGCCAGAGCAGAAACAAATATGTATGAAGGGACAGAATATGAAAAACTCTTCAGAAATGCTCAAAAATCCATAGATCAATCAGAAAAACAAGCTATTGAAGCCAGTGTTGTAGCAGACTTGGTTTTTAAAATTTATAACACGTCCAATCCTAAAACCCGCTATACCATCATAAAGAATAAACCCATAGTAAAATTCATTTCATGGCTGCCGCCGAAATGGTTGGATTTCCTTTTGAGTAAACGTTTACCAAAAGTCGAGAATGGCTGATATTTACGGTTCAAGAACTACGAATTTAACGAATTGACTCATCACAACGTAAGTATTAAGTTATGATTAGTCAATTCGGCAAATCCGTCAATTTGTAGTGGAATTTAGTCAATCTGTTTAATGACGCTTATGTTTGTTAATGTTTAATTAACAGCAATGTTTTGCTTCACAATTGGCTTAGGTTTTACTGGGAACTGTTTCATCAATTTAACAACAGCAGGATGAATATCTTTTTCAATGACTGAAGGGTCATAAATATCAGCTTGCACACTGCCTGTCCACAACAATTTATGCCCGTTGGCATCAACAACATTCAACGTGACCGAGTTATTGATATGCGAATCGAACTCAATTCGAGGATTAGGATTTGAATAATAATAATTTGGATAAAAAACATAATAATACCGTCGTGTAAATGGGGAATAATAGACACTGCGGAAATAATAACGATTATAATAGTAGTCATCTTGATAAACGCGGCGCACGGTATGTGGTTCGTTTTTCACCGCTAACTCAAGCAATAAATCAGGTTGTTCGAGATTTATCTGGAAGCCTCTATCTGACATCTCCTTGCTAAAATAATTGCGGATATTGTTGCGAATTATCTCATTATTATATGGTGAATTAACCGTATCAGCCTTGTCCGCAAGCCAAGCAAAGGTTTTATATTTATCAAAATTAACCGTTGGGTCAATTGTTGAGTTTATTTGATTATAAACATTGCAAGCAGAAAGAAGAGTCATAACGGCTAAAACAAGCCCAAAGAATGATATTTTTTTCATAGCATTTAAATTTTAAGTTTTTAGAAAAGGCTTTTATTTATCTGACAAAACTACAGTATACTGAGGGGGGCGTACAAGGACAATGATTAGTACAAAACATGATTTAAGTCAATAATTGAGTCCTAGATAGTACGTAATTTTAAGCGAAAGTCTCATTTTTTCATCAAATATGACTAAAGGACACACCTTATGAATAACTTCTTTCAAAGACTGGGAACACTTTTTCTGAGCTTATTGCTATTGATTGTCGCTTTGAATAGTTGCCAACCTTCTGTTGCATCAGACAATAATGAGCCTATTCCCTCAGCGGTCAATCCCGATACTTCACCTGTCCAGACATGGCGTTTTGCGCATGTGGTGGGTCGAAATATTCGAATCAAAGAATATTTTAGATACATGGACAGCCTTGTTCGGGCTTACGATACTTTGGTGGATTACGATTTGACGCATCATATCATCGTGCGGGCAAACACTTGGATTATTGATACTTTTGAAAACACCGATTATTATC
>JANMJN010000133.1:0-4276 GCA_031371355.1 Saprospiraceae bacterium | reverse complement strand
GTGTCGGTCTTTTTGACCGACATCCACTATTAACGGGGTCTTCATACCCACGAAATATAAGCAAAAGCACCCCCTCAGTATTCCTACTGAATGACAAAGCAAAAGCCTTGTAAACGTTTGTTTTACAAGGCTTTTTGGTATAACTTTGCAGCAAAATATAAGAGTATGGGAAAGAAATTAGTGCGCTTTGATTGGGCGATGAAAAAAATGCTCCGCCACAAAGCCAACTACGACATCTTAGAAGGCTTCTTTTCTGAATTGCTTATTGACGAAGTGAAGATTAAACAAGTTCTTGAAAGCGAAAGCAATAAGGAAACGGAGAATGATAAATTCAACCAAGTGGATATTCTTGTAGAAAATCAAAAAGGAGAACTTATTATAATCGAGGTTCAGAGTACACAAGAGCATGATTATTTCCATCGAATGTTATTTGGTTCTTCAAAAGCCATTGCAGAACATATTAAAGAAGGTGCTGCCTACGCCCATGTCAAAAAAGTTATTTCTGTAACGATTGCTTACTTTGATTTGGGTCAAGGCAAAGACTACGTTTATCATGGCACAACCGTATTTAAAGGCATACACAAAGGGGATATTTTAGGGTTGTCAGAAAAACAAATCGAAGTCTATGACAAAACAAGTGTCCATCAAATTTATCCCGAATATTGGGTTATTAAGACAGGCAAATTCAGAAACAGAATCAATGACAAATTAGATGAATGGGTTTATTTCTTGAAAAATGCCGAAATAAAACCCAATTTCTCTGCCAAGGGCTTAAAAGAAGCGAATGAGAAATTGGATACTATGAAGTTACCCGAAAAAGAACGCAAGGCTTATGACGCTTATCTAAGGCACATGATGAGTATTGCCAGCCGCAATCATACTATAGAAATAGAAATCAAAGATGTTGTTAAAAAAGCAAGGGATGAGAGAGATAAAGAGACTATAATCGGCTTATTTGAAAATGGTGTTCCTACAAACATCATAGCTAAAGGACTCAAAATGGCTATGGAAGAAGTCAAACAAATCATTGAAAAACATAAAAATAAGGCTTGATACTCGCTCGGCTAAGGTATTTCTTTTAACCAGCTAAGCCCCTATAGCTTCTTATTTTCATCAAAAAACAATATAAAATGAAACAAATCAAATTAAGTACCTACATTTTAGTTATTGCTTTAAGCAATTTTACATCCTTATTGGCTCAAGAGCAAAATTGGGCATCTTATTTTCAATCTATTCCGACGGAAGGCTATGAAGATTTGCCTTTCCGAATGACAGCATCTGTAAAGACTGAAATTGTGGACAGCAGTGCGGCTGCCCGACTTTGGGTTAGGATTGAAAGTAAAGGTAAAACCATTTTTACTGATATTATGTGGGATAGACCTGTCAGTAGCAAATCATGGGAGATGTACAAGATTGAAGGAAAAATTGATAAAAAAGCCGATGAATTTCGGTTTGGTGTCTTATGTATGCAGAATGGTCAATTTTTTTACGATGATTTTAAGGTAGAAGTTGAAACGCAAAAAGGTGTTTGGAAAATAATATATCAACAAGATTTTGAAGGAGACGCAGTAGTCTGGACTCAAAATACAAAACTCAGAACGACAGGAGAAAACCCTTTTTTTACTGCCGCAATAGGTAAAGGAAATGCCGCAAAAGGCGAACAATACTTGGTTGTTGAAGGCAAAAATCCATTTATTTCAAAAAATTAAGGCTCAGCAGCGTAAGACATTCCTAGCTGGCAAGGCGTTTTCATTCATTTCTAACCCAACCAATAAATAAAAATACCGATTGATAGCAAAATTTGAATATCATCCAAGAATACAGCGTGTATATATACGTTTTATCGGCACACATGCCGAGTACGATAAAATTACAGATATTTCAAACATCTAAATCTATATTAAAAATGACTTTAACATCGAATATTGTAAAAGAAAAATATGAATTGTTGCCAATAACAGATGAAACAACATACCGCAGGAGTTGTGAGCTTCTCGAAAAATTGGATGCAATCGTACTTGAAGAAACAGTTGATGTTGAAACGAAACTTGATTTTCTGGATGCACTTGGTGCCTTAATTGAAGATTATGAAAATAAGCATTTCAAGTTTAATCAATATAAACTAACACCGATACAAGTTGTAGAACAAGCATTAGAACAATTAAATTTAGAAAAAGAAGATCTTTTAAAACTGATAAAGTAACCTCCTCATAGTATTCCTACTGAGGGGGGGTCTATTTTGAGTTGTCTTTATCAAACACCCAAATACTATGATGATTTTTTGGATAGCCCGTAAATACTTCGTCAGCAATAAATTCATTTTGGCTACTGCCAAATTTGTAGTCAACGATATTTAAGAAATTCTTTCTCCACAGTGTCGCTTGCAGATTGTTTCCCTTCCTTTCTAATTTTCCTTTAAATAATAATTTTACCCTTCTTGTTTTCCCATCTGCAAGCATCTTAAAACTTATTTTATTTTTCTTTTCTCCAAAAATGTGGTATCGAGTCAACTTAAATTTATCCCCATCTTGCTTTATGATAAATACACTGCCTGTGAAACCTTCTTGTTGAGATTCCAATTTACTTTTTTCTAAATTAAGCACCCAAGTACCTGAATAATTAGGATTTTGAGCAAAAAATGGCGATTGGGAAACAAAAAAGTAAAGCAAAGTCCATAAAATTTTTATTTTATTTTTCATAAAGGAATTAGATTTTGTTAGTGAAATTAAAAAAGAAGCGTTACAAAGTACAACCAAAACGTTGTTGTACAATTGTTTTAATAAACGGACTCAATTGCTCTTTTGCTGCGTTCTTTTACTGAGGGGGTATTTTCAAAATCCATTGTTTTCTTAATATAGTTTAAGGGTTGAAATACGGCACACACTGCACCTGCACCTTTGCAGCATTATTTAAAAAAATCTTTTATCAATTTAAAAATGTTTTCACGACTCATTTCATTTTCAATTTTATTACTCTTTATGTCCACTATTTATGGACAACAGAATTGAAGAAGAGCTTTTCATCCGACCAATGTGGTTTACAAAACACCTTATGGCAATAACAGCTGTGGTACTCATTTTACACCATTTAGGGCATAAAATCCCCAGTTTGGGCAACTGACAAAGGCTTTTCTTGACAAAAAGGGCATAGCCTCGTTTTTTTTTATTGTGGTTAAGACAATAGACTTTGGTGATTAGATAAGCGATGGATTTGTAACGGATGACAAAAATATGTGCAAAAAATAGATATATAAGAACAAATTACAGCTAAAAGCGGCGACATCTGATTTACTTAGAAAGGCTATTATCCTCTTTGAACGGCTGTCGCTACCAAAACCACTCAAACAATTCATTTCTATGCCATTATCAACGATTGGCATATTTAACAATTTAAAAAAAGCAGGAAATGAAACTACAAATCAAAAATATGGTCAGTTTGCGATGTAAAATGATGGTAGAACAAGAATTGCAAAAATGCGGTCTTCACTGTATCAAGATTGAGCTTGGAGAGGCTGAAATATTGGAAGATATCTCCATTGAAGTACGCAAAAAGTTGAAAACGGCTTTGTCTAATTTAGGCTTGGAGTTGATAGAGGACAACACAAATATTCTGATTGAAAGAATAAAAAAAGTCGTTATCGAAATGATTCATTATACCGATGAATTGCCAAATGTGAATTATTCTAACTATATCAGTAAAAAATTGGGGTATAATTATACTTATCTGGCGAATATTTTTTCAAAAGTGAAAGGTATTCCCATTGGGCAATATATCATCTTTCATAAAATCGAAAAGGTGAAAGAATTGCTCTCGTATAATGAGCTTAGTTTGACAGAGATTTCTTTTCAACTTCAATACAGTAGTTTGGCGCATTTATCCAATCAATTTAAGAAAATTACGGGTTGTACTCCGACTGATTACAAGCTATTGAAGGAGAAACGAACGGTTGGCTTAGAAAATATTTGATAATAAAAGCAAAGTCACCCCCTCAGTATTTATGTACTTTATCATGGCGAGCCATGCTTTTCGAGCAGCAGGGGCATAAGTTTTAGCATTGAGCCAAACGTTTTTCACACCTATAATCATCGCAAAAGTAAACATGCCTGTTGAAGACGTTTCTGCCCACGAAGCAGGGTCGTCAATCAATTGATGCCACATACCGTCTGTGCCTTGATTTTGCAAAAGCGTTGCCATCATTTTCTTATAACCCACCATAATAGCCGCATAATTGGGGTTTTCCTTAGGCAAAACCCTCAATAATTCAGCCATTCCCGCC
>JANMJN010000124.1:0-2294 GCA_031371355.1 Saprospiraceae bacterium | reverse complement strand
CTCAAAAAAGACGACCCTAACAACGGTATGCGGCTTTTCAGACAAGACAAAGGTAAAAACAGTGAACCGTTTTTTACAGATGTAACAAAGCAAGCTGGCTTGCTGAGTTCCGCTTTGTCCTACGGATTGGGTGCCGCTATGGCAGATTTTAACGGCGATGGTTGGACAGATATGTATATTTCAAACGACTATACCATTCCTGATTTTTTATACATTAATGATAAAAAAGGAGGCTTTATCAATCAAATCGGTGAAAGCATAGGACATACCTCCCATTTTTCGATGGGTAGCGATGCGGCAGACATCAATAATGATGCGCTGACAGATATGTTCACTTTAGATATGTTGCCCGAAGACAACCACCGTCAAAAGCTGCTCATGTCGCCCGACAACTACGAAAAATTTGACTTTAACCTCAAAGTCGGTTTTGGACACCAATACATGCGCAATATGCTGCACATCAATCAAGGGCTCGTTAACAAGGAATTGTGCTTTTCAGAAGTCGGTCAATTGGCGGGTATTTCAAACACCGATTGGTCATGGTCTGCCCTTTTTGCCGATTATGACAACGATGGTTGGAAAGACCTATACATCACAAACGGCTACTTGCGGGATTACACAAACTTAGATTTTTTGAAATATATGGGTGACTACATGCAAAACAATAAAGGCAGCATCCAACGCCAAAATGTCTTGGATTTGGTTCAAAAAATCCCTTCTTCTAACCTCACCAATTATATGTACAAAAACAACGGCAATCTAACGTTTAAAAATGTCGGTTGGGGAACGGCAAAACCCTCCAACAGCAACGGTGCCGCTTATGCCGATTTGGACAACGATGGCGACTTAGATTTAATCGTCAACAACATCAATCAACCCGCTTTTATCTATCAAAACGAAGCCAATAAACAGTTAAAAAACCATTATTTACAAGTAAAACTGCAAGGAGAAGGGCAAAACCGCTTGGGTTTGGGTTCAAAAGTGACTATTTACAACAAAGGACAAACACAGTTCTTGGAACAAATGCCGACACGCGGTTATCAGTCAAGTGTATCGCCCACATTGCATTTTGGTTTAGGTCAAAACAACGCCATTGACTCCTTAAAAGTCGTTTGGTTAAGTGGTAAACAAGAGATTATTAAAAACATCGCAGGCGATAAATTATTGACCATAGAAGAAAAAAATGCTTCGCTTTTGTCTAAAATACCCCCCTCAGTATTAAACCCTATTTTCAATGAAATTTCTTCACCTATTGCCTTTGAAAACCCTAAAAACACGCTTAATGACTTTAAACGGCAGCCTTTACTCACCAATCCTCTGTCTTACGTCAGTCCTTGTTTGACAAAAGCAGATGTCAATGGCGACGGTTTGGAAGACATATATGTCGGCAGTGCCAGTGGCCAAACAGCAGCTTTATTTTTACAAAATAAAAACGGCTCTTTCATCCTAAAACCACAAGCCGCTTTTGAGACTGACAAACAAAGCGAAGATACCGATGCTTTATTTTTTGATGCAAATGGTGATCATTTCCTCGATTTATACGTGTGTAGTGGTGGTTATGCCAATTTTCAACCCGAAGACGTTGCCCTTCAAGACCGCCTCTATATCAACGATGGCAAAGGTAATTTTACCAAAAGCCCTAATGCACTGCCCAAAAACCTAAGCAGTAAAAGTTGTGTTAAAGTAGCGGATATTAACGGTGATGGCAAGCCTGACTTGTTTGTTGGCGGTCGTGTGAATGTTGGACGTTATCCAGAGCCCCCCCTCAGTATGTTGCTCATAAATGACGGAAAAGGCAATTTTTCAGACCAATCGGCTGCCCTCGCTCCCACCCTCTCAAAAATCGGAATGGTGACTGATGCCACTTTTTATGACTTAAATAATGATAAAAAACCAGAACTCATCATCGTCGGTGAATTTATGCCGATTACGGTTTTAGGTCTTAATAAAGACAAATTTGAAGACGTTACAACTACTTATTTTGATAAAAAATACAGTGGCTTGTGGAATAAACTTTTAGTAGAAGACCTAAATGGTGATGGTCACGTTGACTTATTAATCGGCAATTTAGGACTCAATTCACAGTTAAAAGCCTCTGAAAAAGAACCTGTTGAGTTATTTTACAAGGATTTCGACGACAATGGTTCTGTTGACCCGATACTTTGTCTTTACAACAAACATAAAAGTTATCCATACATTACCCGCGATGAATTGTTGGATCAATTGAGCATCATGCGCACCCGTTTCCCTGATTACAAAAGTTATGCAGAAGCCACCCTCAAAGACGTTTTTAC
>JANMJN010000104.1:0-3322 GCA_031371355.1 Saprospiraceae bacterium | reverse complement strand
GCGTTACCTTTTGGATTGTGAATATCGAGTTCAGTGTGAGCGATATTGTAATCGCCTACGATAATGAGTTTAGGTTTTTCTTTTTTCAATTCTGCTATCCAATTGAAAAAATCGGATAAAAAATCCATTTTTACGCCTTGTCTTTCATCGCCCGATGTACCAGAAGGAAAATAACAATTGAGCAAAGTCCAGTCGCCAAAATCAGCCCGAATCACCCTGCCTTCCGAGTCATAACGTGGGTTGCCCATGCCTTCCACAACCAAATCAGGTTTCACTTTTGAGAAAATAGCCACGCCTGAATACCCTTTTTTTTCTGCCGAGACCCAATAGTGCTCAACATAACCGAGTTTCATTAACCCCTCAGTATCTACCTGTTCTGGACGTGCTTTTGTCTCTTGAATGCAGACAATATCGTAAGCGCCGCTTTCTAAAAAAGTCGTTAAGTTTTTATTCAAAGCGGAACGAATACCATTTGTATTATAGCTTAGTATTTTCATTTTTATATTTTATAAAATGTTCACCATTAAATTATTGATGCCTCTTTTTCAAAGCGGTTAGGACTTCTTCTAATGTAATATCTTTTGCCGCCAACAAAACGAGGTAATGAAACATCAAATCTGCCGCTTCACCGAGGAACAAATCACGGTTATCGTCTTTGGCTTCAATGACGAGTTCAACGGCTTCTTCACCGACTTTTTGAGCGATTTTATTAATCCCTTTTTGGAACAATGAGTTCGTATAACTCTTTGTTACTGAGGGGTCTTCTGCTTTGCGTTGGTGAATGACGGATTCGAGATAAGTCAAAAAATCCGTTCCCGCAAAGTCATTTTTTTCTTGCCAACACGTATCCGCACCTGTGTGACAAGTCGGTCCATCCGGTTTTGCCTTGATCAGCAAGGTGTCACCATCACAATCGACTTTGATGTCAACGACATTGAGAAAATTTGAAGACGTTTCGCCCTTTGTCCACAAGCGTTGTTTCGAACGGCTGAAAAACGTCACGACCTCCTCAGCAACTGTCTTTTCTAAGGCTTCTGTGTTCATGTAACCGAGCATCAAAACGTGCCGCGTCGCTGCATCTTGAACAATAACAGGCAACAAACCATCGGCAGATTTAGTAAAATCAAGGTTTTTTATGTCAAAATTCATATTTATTGTATTTGAGGGGCGAAGTTAATACGTTAAATAAGGTGTAAAAGTAAAATTGTATGAAAATATTGAAGCAAGGGCAAAGTGTTGGTCATAAATCCCAATTATCGCTAAAAAAAACTTGCTGAATAACCTATTTTTGACTTATTTTGTAAAGAAATTCTTAAATAATAAAATTGTAGAACATGACAATTCAACAGCCTAATAAAAATCATCGCACGCTCAATGCGACACAGCTTATGCTTTTAAAGTTGTTCAATCGTGAAATGACTGAACAAGAGACAGCCGAAATCAATAACTTAATAATGAATTATTTAGATACGAAGCTCCAAATGCAAGTGGCTATTGATATGGAAAAAAAAGGTATCACACAAGCCGATTTGGATAATATTTTAAATAACAGTCAACGTACCCCATTAGAAAATGCGAGTAGTTATTGATACCAATTGCCTTATTGCTTCAATCCCTAAAAATGCTAAAGACTTTTGGCTTTACCTTGCTTTCAGAGACGAGGCGTTTACGTGGGTTGTTAGTACCGAAATTTTGAATGAATACTATGAAAAAGTCTCCGAATTTTACTCTCCTGAAACCGCAGATATCGTTGAAACAGTTCTCCTGTCCGCACCTAATGTTGAATTATCAGAGCCTTATTTTTTCTACAATCTAATTGAAAAAGACCCTGACGATAATAAATTTGCAAACCTTGCTATTTCTATAAACGCCCATCATTTAGTCTCAGATGATAAACATTTTGACATTTTCAAAAGTATTGACTTTCCACCTTTAAGTGTACTAAAATTGGCAGAATTTAAAGTAATTTTAGGGAAATAAAATGCTTTATCAATGTCAAAACAAGCTTTTTATGAAAATAATTACACCTTTCGCCGCCCTTTTTATTGTCTTTTTATTTGCCTGTGGCAAAGAAAAAATACAACTCACATGGCAAGAGCAAACGAGCACCGTCACTTTTGATTTACACGCCGTTCATTTCGACGATGCCCAAAACGGTATAATATGTGGCGGCAGAACGTGGACGAGTGGCTTTATTTTGCGGACACACAACGGGGGCGCGACTTGGCAAGCAGATAGTTTGCTAAATAAGGGTTTTTATGGCTTGGGTACTGAGGGGTCAAAAACGTGGATTATTGGCAACAGCGGTCATGTTTTTGAATTTTCAAAAAACGATACGTCTTTTCGTTGGGTCGGCGAGCCTTACGATGCTTGGTTTCGAGATGTCGCTGTCAGTGGTCAAACCGGCATTATGGTGGCTGGGCAAGCTTGGCAAAATGGGAAATTGGTGCGTTTTGATGTCAAAACAGGTAAAAGGTTGCAACTTGATACGTTTCCACAAGCCTTAGAATCGGTGTGTTTTTCGGACAGTTTGACGGCTCATGCCGTCGGTTATGGCTTGGTTTTGAGGTCGGTTGATGCGGGAAAAACGTGGAAAGTACATGATGATTTGACAGGCGATTACTTCCAGTCTGTTTGTTTCCCTTCCGAAAAGGTGGGTTTTATTGTTGGTCAGAACGGCGGTATTTTGAAAACAACGGACGGTGGTACTTCTTGGTTTTACTTAAAAAAGAGTAAAAACATTAGTCATCCACGCTTTCGAGCCGTTTTTTTTACGGATATACTGAGGGGGTGGATTTGTGGCGAAGAAGGCGTTTTGTGGCGGACTGTTGATGGTGGGGCATCTTGGCAAGTGGTTGAAGGGTTGCCAACTGTTGATTTTTACGATGTTTTTGCATCCGATACTGAGGGGGTGCTTGTGGGTAATGTTGGTCGTATTGTTAAGTTCAGTTTTTAAGATAAAAATGATAAATTTGCTTTATTTTTTAAAAAATTCGCATTAATAAAAATCAAGCTAATGAAAAATTTAACGCCTAACTTAATGGTTGCCGATGTCAATGCAACGGCTGATTTTTATCAACAAGTCTTTGGTTTTCAAGTCATTGAGTCAGTGCCTGACATGGTAGAACCCGATAGCGTGAAATGGCAATTTGCCATCCTTCATTTATGCGGCGTGACCATTATGCTTCAAAATCAGAGGACACTTGTTGAAGATGTTCCTTCTTTTTCAAGTCAACCTATTGGCGGCACATTGACGCTTTATATCGAAGTTGAAGATGTGCGCAGCTTGTTTGAGAAAGTTAAATCACATGTTACGCTGTTA
>JANMJN010000055.1:0-1897 GCA_031371355.1 Saprospiraceae bacterium | reverse complement strand
AAACATCGGCTTTTGTGGTTTTGAAAACACAATCATTCCCATTCCAAATCCGCAATTCTTAAAGTAAAACCCACTAAAACATCTTCGCCTGAAAGCGTTTTTTCAAAAGAATCTACTTCTTCGCGGCTACCATCGGCTCGGTAGATATAAATGCGTTCCTTGATACGGTCAATGAGCCATGCTAAGCGGCTACTTCAACATTTTACATTCGTTAATCATTATTTGATATTTTACTCAACCGTAAAAAAGTACCCCACACCCTTCACCGTCATAATCTGTACTGAGGGGTCGTCTTTCAAATAATCACGGAGTTTGGTGACATAGACATCGAGTGTTCGAGAGTTGAAAAAGGAGTCGTCGCCCCATATTTTCATCAGTATCTCCTTGCGTTCGACGGTGAAATTACGGCTTTCACAAAGGATTTTGAGTAATTCCATTTCGCGGTGCGACAGTTTTTTTACTTTGTCGCCGTTCCGCAATTCATATTTCTGCGGTGTGAATTGGAATTTTCCAATAGCAAAAGGGTCAAAGTGGGCAGGGGAGTTGCGTGTCATTGCCATTAGGTTTTGAATCCGCACAATGAGTTCCTCCATGCTGAAAGGCTTCCGCACATAGTCATTGCCACCCGCTTGAAAACCACGCAATACATCGTCTGTCTGTGTTTTGGCAGTTAAAAAAATGATGGGTAGGGTAGGAGAGAGTCGCCGCAAAGACTCGGCAAGGGCATAACCGTCCACATTCGGCAACATGATGTCAAGCACGGCAATATCGGGCTGAAATGACTGAAAACCTTCAAGCACTTTGGCACCATCTGAAATCATTAGGACTTCAAAAAGGCGACTTTCAAGGCTTTCTTTGACGATTTTGCCCAGAAAAGGCTCGTCTTCGACGTATAGGACTTTGGTTTTGGACATAGGATTCTATTTTTTGGGTAAAAATACACTAAATATACTCCCTTTTTCTAAAACACTTTGTACTTCGATACGTCCGCCGTGTTGCCGCACTACGCTCGCCACATAACTCAAACCTAAGCCATAACCTTTGACATTGTGAATGTCGCCCGTTGGGACGCGGAAAAATTTGTCAAAAATTTTGCTTTGATATTCTGTGGCAATGCCGCAGCCGTCGTCTTCGATATTCAATTGTAGGGTGTTGAACTGCTCTTGAAGATTAATGTTTATGTTTTTACCATTATATTTCAAGGCATTATCGAGCAAATTATAAATAACGCTTGTCAAATGTGTTCTATCAGCTTCAATGAATGTGTTTTCTGACCCCTCAGTATCAAAAGTGATTTTAGTGCCAATTTTCTCAAATTGTAGCCGCATCGAGTCCAAAACTTGTGCAACGAGGGCAGCAATATCAATCATTTCTTTCTGCAATTCAGGTTCTTTCTGTTCAAAAACGGATAGTTTCAGCACCTTGTCAACGAGCATAGAAAGACGCAACAATTCATTTTTTGAAATATCGAGATACTCCTTCGTGAGTTCAGGTTTTTGCAAAGCATTGAAATTTTGCATGGCTTCAATGGCAACACTGACTGTAGCAATAGGCGTTTTTAACTCATGCGTTATGTTGCTGATAAAATCATTTTTCAAAGCTGTCAAACGCTCTTGTTGTCGCAAACTGCGATAGACCAACCAAAACGCTAAGGTTGTTATGCCTAACAAAAGCATCGAAAAAAAGACTTGCGGCAATGTTTTGCGAAACAGAAAGGCTTGATATTCAGGGAATTGTGCGACATAAACATTGAACTTCGGCATACCTGCAAAAACAGGATTTGTTCTCAAAGTGTCTTCTTTTTTATCAGAAGGCGGGTCTCGATTGTAAGGTGAAAAAGAAGGCACTTGACTTTGGTGCAGGCGACGAACCCGAAACGGAATGTCAATTTTTTGAT
>JANMJN010000007.1:0-1714 GCA_031371355.1 Saprospiraceae bacterium | reverse complement strand
AATTTATTTAAAAAAGTAAAAAAAAGAATTGACTTTCAATATTTTAAATAAAGTAGTTTAAACTATTAAACTAAATAACCAATTTATTAGTTTAATAGTTTTTTAGTTTAAAAATATAGACATACATTTGTTTTTTCTTTTAAACAAATATTAGATTAAACTAAAAATAAAACATTTATTTTAATCTAAAATTATTTTAATCTAATAAACTAATTTATTATGCCACTCATTATCGCGGTAGCCCATCAAAAAGGAGGCGTTGGAAAATCTACACTTGCACTGAACCTAACAAGTTTTTTTACACGCAATGGTGCAAAAAGCGCTGTCGTGGATGCCGATACACAAGGGTCAATTTCCAACCTCGTGCATTCCTTTGGTGAAGAAAATAGCTATGGAACGGTGCATTTGATTGAACGGAAAAGTTTTCAATCGTTTTCAGACTTATCAAAATTAAGCCAGTACGATGTCCTGCTGATTGATACACCACCGTATCTTTCCACCAATCTGAATGAAATTTTTGAAATCGCTGATTTCGTTCTTGTCCCGACCAAACCAGCCGTCTTTGACATGTTTGCCATCGAGGGAACGATAGACCTCATCAATCAAGCCAGAAAGTCAAAGACACATCTCAAAACGGGCGTTGTCATCAACATGAGCCTTTCAGGAGCAAAACATGTTGATGAGATTAAAACTTATCTAAAAAATAAGGGGATCACTGTGATGGATACAGAAATAGCTAAGCGCGTCGAATTTGAACGTTGTTTACTTTATTCTGACAGCATTTTTGGCGGCAATGATGAAAAAGCTAAGGAAGAAATTTCGAGGCTTGCAAACGAAATAATTGCCAAAATAGAAAGTGATAACGAATCATAATTTAAACAAAGAATCGTTTTATCAAAAAATAGTTTATTTTTACAATCTAATAAACGAATATTAGTTTAAACTACTAAATTAAGAATCATGAAAAATCTACAAGATAAACTCGCTAATATCAACAAAGCGAAGGAAAACACAAGCACCCCCTCAGTAAAACCGATGATTCAAGAGGCTATTGTAAAGAAGAGGGTAGGGCGTCCTACTTTTAAAAGTGAGACCGTAAAGTATGTTCGCATTTTTTCTGATATTCCCGAACCACTCAAAGACCGTATGACGGTCGCATTGGTGCAACAATTCAAAGGTCAATTTGGGACCATGAGCGAACTCATAAATGCCGCACTGGAAGAGTATCTTAGAAAAAATGTGTAAGTCTCTGTAACATACAACTTGCGAAAGGCGGACAAAAAAGGGGTAAATGGATTGGGTTGCTATAAACCTTGAAATAAAATTGAACGTCATCCCAACATCCGTCTTTTAACCACAATATCGTTGAAAGGCGGACAAAAAAGGGGTAAACCATTTCTTTTTTATATGGTCTCTGCAAAAAAAGAAAAAGCAAAAACAATAAAAAAATCGAAAGGCGGACAAAAAAGGGGTAAACCTCGAAAGGTTTTGAAAAGAACCAAATTTGTCTATAAAGCATAATAAAACGCGTTTTTATGTCAATTATATTAAAAACAACTTAAGATCTCTTTGTTGTTTTTAATTATTTTTGTTTTTATTGTTTAAAGGCTTATAATTAAATGACAATCAATGGTTTATAAGCTCAAAAACGGACATTTTATGGGTGTGAAACGGACGTTTTGTGGGTGAAAGCAGGACAAAATATGGGTGATTC
>JANMJN010001350.1:0-2616 GCA_031371355.1 Saprospiraceae bacterium | reverse complement strand
TACAAATTCAACGACTTATACAACAGGAATTTTAACTACTAATACCGATTTCCGTGTCATCGTTGCTCAAACCACAGTCGGTTGTGGTGTCACAAGTGTCACCAATAGCATTACAGTTGTGGCAGACCCTACAATATCTATAACGACAACAACCCCCGTCGTTTGTACAGGAGCTTCTATCTCTTTAAATGCAACTCCGTCAGGAGGAACGGGTACTTGTACAATCAACTGGCAATCAAGCCCAAATGGCACAGTTTGGACAAATATCAGTGGTGCTACAGGCAATACATATGCACCCACAAATTTGAATACGTCTATAAGGTATCGCGCCCAAATTACTTGTACGGGAAATGGCTGTTGCAATTAGATGGTATTTATTGTATTTCCCCCTCAGGATACGTTTCTATAATGTGTATGCCTCAACTCAACACCGAATCACAACTGCAACGCCTCTAACAAATAAACTATACCTTCCGAAATTTTATTCCTTTCCAGTTTGTAATCCTCATCATCAATGATGTTGCTGATATAGCGTGAGTTATTATTGCGGGTATTTCTGGAGGCAAGCGTAAGCAACATTTCTAAACTTTCATTTCTTTTTTCTGCAATCATTATCATTTCTTCAATGACCGTTTCCAAATTACTGTTTTTTAGCTCCGTTTTCCAATCGTCTTTTAGTTCTTTTATCGTTATTTGTTTGTTGAAAAACTTCTCAATCATCTCTTTGTCCACCCCCTCAGTATAAAACGTTGCCAAATCCTTAAACCGCACTTCATTCATCCAATTGAACGTGACAATTAATACCGTCATGGACAGACCCAAACATGGATAGAACACCGTAATATTTAGGTGTGAAAACTTACCGCCAGTGGCATTGATTTCCGCTAAGATTTGAAGCACAGGAAATAATAGAATGCCCAATGCCGACAGTAAGCCCAAAAAGTTTAGTTGTTTCCTGATAAAATCCCATGAAAGGAAAAAACCGAATGTGATAAAGGTCAAACAACTCACCACCAAGTCAATACTGAATTTTTGCGCAAAGAAAATACCGATGCCATAAATCAATGTGAGTTCTCCCGCCACGGCATACCAAATAAAGTGCTTGGCAACTTTATCAATGAGCGTCGTACCCTTTGAAAAGAACGGAATAGACAGCAATAAGAAGATATTGATGAGACCATAAAGCAAGATGGACAAGTTATCAATCTTAAAAAGTGCTTGCGTGATGCCCATGAGGAAAAAGGAAAAGAAGGACAATGACAAAAACAACAACCCTGTCGTATTGTGTTTCTTTACGCCGACATTCTTGATGCTGACTCTGTAGAAATAAAACAGCACGACAAAAACAAAGAGACAAAACAAAGACAGCAATATCTGCTTAATGGCATCGTCGTACTGTGCATTCGAAAACAAATTATCTGTAAAGTTCTTTTCCATGTGTGGTTTTTCTCGTTTGACAAAATGATTGACTTTTTGAACAACCACAATGTAAAACAATAAAGCCACTTAAAACATCATGACATCATGTTATTCATTATAACTGGAGTTATCAATGCTGTCATGGTATTTTGTAAAAGAAATATCTACCGCTTCATCTTTCCTGAAATTTGCATAATATCCTAAGCCTTTGTTCAAACTTGGGCGTTAGACCCAGTTTTTTACAAATATCAGGGGCGATATTCGCATAAAGACTTGTGCTACCATGTTGATATATCGCATCCAAACATCGTCCAAGCGTCGTGTCATTCAGCTGACTCGATTCTATGCCTGCTCCTAATAAGAGTTCTATCGGTTTATCTGAAAAAAAACTCGATACCATATACAACGTGCGTTGACTAAAACCTAAGCCATTCAATACCAACGCTTTAATAAGTGTACCCAAACTTACCTTACGTACAACGCCATCCGTTTCTAACAGGGAATCCAACCGTTCAACTATCCCTAATTCATCTATCATCCCACTTACTAACCCTAAGTGGTCAAGGCTTTTACTGCTATACATGCACAAGGATAACTAATATTACTCGTTTTGAATAACCGAGTGGGAAATGTCGGAATTATACAATAATACTGAGGGGGGCTCGAAACAGACCAAAGCCGTAAAAATACACAGCCCATGATAACAGGTATATCAAAATAGAGTCAAGCTGAGATGCTATTGTCCATTCGTCTGTTTCAAATATTTTATGATTTTGCTGTACAATAGTTTTTCGTCAATCGGTTTAGAAATATAATCATTCATACCAATGGCGATACATTTTTCAACATCTGCTGTTGTGACATCTGCGGTGAGGGCGATAATGGGAATTTGAGAATTGAGGGTGTTGCGGATGTACGTGGTGGCTTCAAAACCATTCATTTCAGGCATTTGTAAATCCATCAAAACAATATCGTAGGTGTTTTTTTGAAGGTACTCAATAGCCATTTTTCCGTTATTGACGATATCAACATCAAAACCGAAGTCTAACAATATTATTTTTATCAAAAGTTGATTCAATACGATATCTTCGGCAACCAAGACTTTTACATTATTGATGCCCGTTTCAAGGGATTCATCCTTTTGAACCACACCTTTTTGAATGCTCTTTGTCGTTTCATCATTTAAGGTTGTTTTAG
>JANMJN010001302.1:0-2590 GCA_031371355.1 Saprospiraceae bacterium | reverse complement strand
GTCAACCATGAAGCTTGGATGTTTTTGATATTGGGTAGCATGATACGGCTCATAGCAATCATTCGGATATATTCGTCGCCAGAGACTGTATTGCGTGCGCGTTTAAGTTTTTTCAACAGCGTGTCTTCATCCATAAAGGGCCAGGGAATAAATGCGAGGAAACCTTTGGCATCTGTAGGTTTTTGCGCCTGTACTTCACGTATTTTTACAAGGTGTTCAAATCGCTCTAAATTGGTTTCGATATGCCCAAACATCATTGTTGCAGAAGTCGTCAAATGCAATTGATGCGCTTGACGCATAACTTCGAGCCATTCCTCAGAGCCACATTTACCTTTTGAAATAAGGCGACGCACTCGATCATCCAAAATTTCAGCACCCGCCCCTGGCAAAGAGTCCAAACCCGCTTCTTTCAAAGCCTTCAAAACTTCGTAATGCGTTGATTTCTCGAGCTTTGTGATGTGTGCAATTTCAGGTGGTCCGAGCGCATGAAGTTTGAGATTCGGGTATAGTTGCTTCAAATTTTTGAATAAATCAACATAAAAAGCCAAGCCCAAATCGGGATGATGCCCGCCTTGCAAAAGCAATTGTTCGCCACCGAATTTGAAGGTTTCTTCGATTTTTACTTTATATTCATCAATCGTTGTGATATACGCTTCCCCATGATTGGGACGGCGATAAAAATTACAGAACTTACAATTCGCATTGCATACATTCGTGGTATTCGAATTGCGGTCAATAATCCAAGTCACCTTATTATGAGGTACTTGTATTTGTCGCAAACGGTTGGCGACATACATCAACTCTGTTGTCGGTGCATTTTCAAATAAAAAAACGCCTTCTTCGGCGGTCAAATGCTCAAATTTCAAGGCTCTTTCGAGTAAATTCGCTATATTCATCAATGATTTATGATTTTTTTTCAAAAAAATACTGAGAGGTATAATATCAAAACAAAAGTACAAAACTATGGTTGTAAACTTTCAAAAAAAAATGAAACTTAAAAAATGACCCCTCAGTATCTAACCCCATTTAGCGGTTGAAATCATCGCTTTCGGGTAGTTAACACCCAATCTCAAGCAATATTCTGCTTGCTCCACTTCAGTCAAAGTATCAGGACGATGGATTTTTTCAATCGGCACTTTTTGCAATTCTGGTAACCACAGTTTCACATAATCACCTTTCGCATCATAGCGATTTGCTTGACTTATTATATTGAAATAACGGTCTTCACGGGGGTCATTGCCGACACCAGCAATGTACATCCAATTGACATAATTGCTGCATGGGTCATAGTCAACTAATTGACTTTCAAACCATTCTGCACCCATTATCCAATTGATATTTAAATCTTTTATCAAAAAACTGGCGACATTTTGACGACCTCTATTGGACATAAAACCTGTCGTATTCAATTCTCGCATATTGGCATCAATGAACGGAATACCCGTTTTACCTTCAGCCCAAATTCTCAAAAGTCGCTCATCATTGTGCCATTTTTTATCGGGTTTACCCGTCAAACCGCCGATTTTAAAAATGGCAGTTTCATATTTTTTGCCGACAAGTCTGAAATAATCACGCCACAGCAATTCAAAAAACAGCCAATAAGTTGAGCGATTATCACCGCGTTCAGCTTCGTATTTTTTCAATTCATGGTAGATCATTTTGGGTGACAAACAGCCTTGTGACAAATAAGCTGAAAACTTAGAAGAATAATCGCCTCCAATCATGTTATTACGCGTTTCTTCATAGTTTTTAATCAAATTTGTATCCCAGAGGTAATATTTCAAGCGTTTCAAGCCTTCAGTTTCGCCACCTCTAAAAGGTAAAACAGCCCTTTCATCACTCTCGAAATTTGGAAAACCGAAATCTAAGAGCGTTGGAATTTCACCTATTTGAAGATTAAAACTCGTGTTGCCAATCGTATTTGGCGTAGGAAAAGGCTCTCTAACAGTTGTAATACGTTCAACTTCTTTGCGATATTGAGAAAAAGTGTCAGGGGTGTGATTGACAGGAAACGGCAAATCGGCTGTGTGATAAAGCATTTTGCCACGACAATAACGCAGTTCCTGTCCAATAGACCATAGGTTTTGTTCTAATTTGTCTTGAACATGTAACTCCTCTGCTGTTCTCTCACGGTTACAGAAGACCCAAGAGGTTTTGGCTTGTTGGGCTATTTCGGATACAATATCTTCTGGTTTGCCGATGCGCACATACAATTCTGACCCCCGATTTCTAAGGTTTTGCCTTAAATCAGTAAGGCTTTCGAGGATAAAACGCAGCCTAAATTTGCTTGTTTTAGGAAAACCAAAAGATGTTTTACCACGAAAAACACGCTCATCAATGACATAAATCGGAATCACCTCATCAGCATTTCTCATCGCATCTTGCAATGCTTCATTGTCGTGCAACCTCAAATCGTTGCGAAACCACACTATCGCTCTCTTATTTTTCATAAATATCTATTTGTGCTTTAAATGTCCTTTTTAATACGCAATTCTAACAAATGCTTCGTTTTAAAGTTGATTTTAAAAGCGAAAATTGAAAGAAAACTTAAGTTTTTACGGATATTATTACTGAGGGGGCGAAAATATCA
>JANMJN010001292.1:0-3245 GCA_031371355.1 Saprospiraceae bacterium | reverse complement strand
TTGATTAAAATATCGCGGATTTGACCGTCGAGTAACGGCTGTTGCGGTGCGATGATGCGGATATTACGCAAAAGAAGTTGCGGCATAATAGGTGTCTTTTTGGAACGCAAAGTTAGCACACCTTTCCGAAATTTTGAAACTTTCGGAAAGGTAATGCCCAATCTTATATCAAATCCTTTTCAGTATCTCTTCACCAATCGCATCAGTGCCGAGAATCATGTTTTTAGGCGTTTTTGCATCCGCAATATCACCTGTTCTGAAACCTGCTTTAAGAACAGCATCAACGGCTGCAATGATGGCATTTGACTCGTCTTTCATGCCAAAGGAAATATCTAACAACAAAGCTGCTGACAAAACAGAAGCCATTGGATTCGCCAAACCTTTGCCAGTAATGTCATGCGCCGAACCATGAATCGGCTCATAAACGCCTGTGCTGTCCCCCACCGAAGCCGATGCCAACATACCCATAGAACCTGCAATTTGAGACGCTTCGTCTGTCAAAATATCGCCAAATAAGTTGCCTGTTACGACGACATCAAAACGGCGTGGGTCTTTTATCAACAGCATAGCTGCGGCATCTACGAATTGGTGTTCTAACTCCACATCTGGATAATCTTTAGCAACTTCCAAAACAGTTTCACGCCATAAACGACTGCTTTCCAATACATTAGCTTTGTCAACTGACATCACTTTGTTGCGGCGCGTCCGCGCTGCTTCAAATGCTCTGCGGGCGATACGTTCGACTTCGTAACGGTGATAACCTGCGATATCATAAGCGTAGGTATTCTCTTCGTTGCGTCCTTTTTCGCCGAAATAAATATCGCCTGTCAACTCTCTAAAAAAGAGAATATCTGCGCCTTTTAGCAATTCGGGTTTGATGCTTGAAGCGTCTAAAAGTTCATCAAACAATTTGATTGGGCGCAAATTGGCGTATAAACCCAATTCTTTACGCATTTTCAAAAGCCCTTGTTCTGGACGTACTTTCGCTGTCGGGTCGTTGTCATATTTTGGATGACCGACTGCACCAAACAAAACGGCATCAGAAGCCCGCATTTTTGCCAATGATTCATCTGGCAACGGATTACCTGTTGCTTCAATTGCTGCATGACCGATGAGGGCTTCGTCATAGACAAATTCATGTCCAAATTTCGCTGCAATTTTGTCCAAAACTTTTTTGCCAACGACAGTTACTTCCTGCCCGATACCGTCTCCTGGGACGATTAAGATGTTTTTCTTTGCCATAATTTTATTCAAAAATAACGTTTTCATAGGGCGTTTCCCTATGCTATTGAATTACGCCCTTTCAGGGCTTTAAAGCTTTTTATAGAGGGGTATTTATGATAAAAAATTGATTTTCAATGACTATTCTATACGTTTTAAAACCCAATTGTTCAGCAGTTCAAAAGGCATTTTTACTGAGGGGCGTTCATTTCAAATCAGCCCAATCAGTGTTCTATCTATCAGATCAAATTCAACATCTTCTGAGTTGCTTGGATAGCCGACACCGTTTGGTCAGAATCCAAGCCGCGCGTTTTAAATTCTTTGCCGTTATATTGCCAAGTGATAATCGTTTCACACAAAGCGTCCGTCTTTCCGCCAGGCGGAATGCGGACGTGATAATCGCTGAGTTGTGGCAAAGCGATATTCTTTTTCAACAATATTTTTTTTAAGGCATTCATAAACGCATCGTATTGACCATCGCCTTGTGCAATTTCTTCAAATGTTTGATTTTCAATGCTTAAATGTAAAGTAGCCGATGGTTTTAAGTTTTTAGAATGGGTTAAAACATAGTTCAAAATCTGTATTTTTTCTTCAACAACGCTGCTGCTGTCTATGACATCAGAAATAATATACGGTAAGTCCTCGCGTGTCACCATTTCCTTTTTATCCCCCAGTTGAATGATGCGTTGCGTGACCTTTTTCAAGTCTGCATCAGACAAACGAATACCGAGTTCTTGTAGGTTTTTTTCAATATTTGCTTTGCCTGATGTTTTACCCAAAGCGTATTTGCGCTTGCGTCCAAAACGTTCTGGCATCAAGTCATTGAAATACAGGTTTTTCTTATTGTCACCGTCCGCATGGATACCCGCCGTTTGAGTAAAAACATTTTCTCCAACAATAGGTTTGTTGACTGGAATATGAAATCCAGAGAAGGTTTCGACGATTTTACTAACAGAATAAAGTGATTTCTCGACCACTGCAGTCTTAAATTGGGGCATAAAGTCATTCATCATCGCTATTGCACTCGCTAAAGGCGCATTGCCACAACGTTCTCCCATGCCATTAACCGTCAAATGCAAACCATGTGCACCTGCACGCAGAGCTTCCATAACATTCGCAATACTGAGGTCATAATCGTTGTGTGCATGAAAATCGAAATGCGTATTTGGGTAGCGTTCAATGATTGGTTTTATGAAATCGTACGTTTCTTTGGGTGTCAAAATACCCAATGTGTCGGGCAAAAGCACCCGTTTTATAGGCTGTTTTGTCAAAAAATCGAGAAATTGATAAACGTACTGAGGGGAGTTCCTCATTCCGTTGCTCCAATCTTCAAGATATACATTGCAGTCAATGCCTTTGCTTTGCGCCAAAGAAATGACTTTTTCAATCTCATTGAAATGCTCTTCTGGTGTTTTCCGCAATTGGTGAGTTAGGTGATTTATCGAGCCTTTGGTCAACAAATTCATCACTTTAGCACCCGCTTCAAGCATCCAATTGATAGACGCTTCGCCGTCAACGAAGGTTAAAACTTCGACTTTATCCAAAAACCCGTTGTCTTTTGCCCAAATCGTTATCTTTTTCACCGCTTCTAACTCCCCTTCTGACACACGGGCAGAGGCGACTTCGATTCTGTCCACCTTCACTTCTTGAAGCAAAATTTGAGCAATCGTCAATTTTTCCGTAGCTGAAAACGACACGCCGCTGGTTTGTTCACCGTCGCGGAGTGTCGTGTCCATTATCTCTATATATCTTTTACGCATTTTACTTAATTTGACTAAGGTAATGTATGCTCTCTAAATATTTGCTTGCATCAATATCCGTTCTCAAAATTTTGACGACCTTCTCGTTCTTTAATGTGTCTAATTTTGCTAAAATCCTTTTTCCACGAACCATATTGAATGTTGCAACATAATGTAAAAACGCTAAATCAAATCTCTCTTTGCAACCAATTGTCATATCAGGTCTTTCTTTTTTCCAATATTTGATAGTTCTTAAAATAATGCGCCACAAACATTTCCATGTTG
>JANMJN010001268.1:0-7906 GCA_031371355.1 Saprospiraceae bacterium | reverse complement strand
ATTGGGGCGTTTTGCTATTCAATTTAAATGTTAGTAAATTTGGGATGACTCATGTTTCTATGAAATGGACATATTCATGTCCAAACCACACATAATTATGTCGTACCCAGACATAATTTCTAAGAAATAGACATAATTATCTCCAAACCACACATAATTATGTCGCTCCCAGACATAATTTTGCGAAAAGGCATCTTATGCAGCAATTTTAAGTTATAGGTTTTAAGAAATCTACCGCGAAGCATATTGAGCAATCGTCCTTTTGCCCAACTGATTCAAATGCACTTCATCTGGTCCATCCGCTAAGCGCAAAGTTCTTGCAGCCGCATAATAATGCGCCAACGGCGTATCGTCTGAAACGCCCATACCGCCATGAATTTGAATGGCACGGTCAATGACTTTCAAAGCCATTTGTGGGGCAACAACTTTTATCATGGCGATAATGTCAGTGGCTTCTTTGTTGCCCAATTTGTCCATTTTGTCGGCAGCTGAAAGGACCAACAGACGCGCTTGCTCAATTTCGCACCGAGAATAAGCGATTTCTTGACGAATACTCGTAAAATCAGCCAAATGTTTACCAAAAGCAACCCGTTGAGACGCTCGAACTGACATCAATTCCAACGACCTTTGCGCCATACCAATCAGGCGCATACAGTGGTGAATCCGACCAGGACCTAAGCGACCTTGCGCAATCTCAAAGCCTCGTCCTTCACCTAAAATGATATTCGATTTCGGAACACGCACATTGTCCAATATGATTTCAGCATGACCTTCAGGCGAATCATTGTAGCCAAAAACCGTCAACGGGCGCACAATTTTGACCCCCTCAGTATCCAAAGGCACTAAAACCTGACTTTGTTGAACATGACGCGGCGCACTTGTATCTGTTTTACCCATCACAATCGCAATTTTACAATGCGGATTCATTGCGCCAGAAGACCACCATTTGCGTCCATTGAGTACATAAAAATCACCTTCGGAACGGATAGACGTTTCAATATTTGTCGCATCTGATGAAGCCACATCGGGTTCGGTCATCAAAAAAGCAGAGCGGATTTCGCCATTCAGCAAAGGCGTGAGCCATTGTTTTTGCTGTTCAGATGAGCCATATTTTGCCAACACTTCCATATTGCCCGTATCGGGCGCATTGCAATTAAAAATTTCGGGTGCCCAAAGAATGCGTCCCATAATTTCAGCCAAAGGAGCGTATTCCAAATTGGTCAAACCTGGACTCAATGCACCATAACTTTTGGGCAAAAACAAGTTCCACAAACCTGCGGCACGGGCTTCTTTTTTCAAATCTTCAAAGCCATGCCAATGCTGCCAAGCATTGTTAGGGTTGTGGTGAAATGCTGAAACTTCCTTTTCGACAGGGTAAATATGGGCTTCCATGAATTGTATTAGCTGCTCTTGTAGGGCTTTGGCTTTGTCAGAATAGTCAAAATTCATTATTCTTTTTTTTTTATAGGTTTATTTCCATCTTAAACTGTTTGCAAAATACCTTCAATATCCGTCAATTCTTCTGAGCTAAATGCCAGATTTTTCAAACAATCCAATGAATCCAATAACTGCGACGTACGGCTTGCACCAATCAAAACAGAAGTCACACGCGGGTCTTTGAGCAACCAAGCCAAAGCCATTTGTGCTAAAGATTGATTGCGCGTTTCAGCAATCACATTGAGTTTTTGTAATTTCAAAACGACCCCCTCAGTAATGGCTGATTCTTTCAAAAAACCATGAGGATTGGCGGCACGAGAGTCCGCAGGGATGCCTTTTAGGTATTTATTGGTCAAAAGTCCTTGTGCCAAAGGAGAAAAAGGGATGCAACCCACACCTTCTTGACCTAAAACATCCATCAAACCACCTTCCACCCACCGTTCAAACATCGAATATTTGGGCTGATGAATCAAACAAGGCGTGCCGAGACGCTTCAAAATAGCCAATGCTTCCGTCGTTTGTTCAGCAGAGTAACTTGAAATGCCCGCATACAAAGCTTTGCCTTGACGTACAATCAAATCCAATGCGCCCATCGTTTCTTCAAGCGGCGTATTAGGGTCAAAACGATGGCTGTAAAAAATATCCACATAGTCCAAACCCATTCGTTTAAGACTTTGGTCAAGGCTGGCGACGAGATATTTTTTAGAACCCCATTCGCCATAAGGACCATCCCACATCAAGTAACCTGCTTTGGTCGAAATAATCAGTTCATCGCGGTAAGGCATGAAGTCTTGTTTGAAAATACGCCCAAAATTATCTTCCGCAGAACCTGGGGGTGGACCGTAATTATTAGCTAAATCGAAATGTGTAATACCTTTATCGAAAGCCATATGCAACATGTCGCGGTAGTTTTCATAGACATCTACGCCGCCGAAATTGTGCCATAAACCCAAAGAAATGGCAGGTAATTGAATGCCACTTTTACCGCACCGACGGTAAGGGATTTGTTGATAACGATTAGAGTTTGCTTGATACATAATTAATTGATATTGAATAGTTAATAATTTTTGAATGCATTTTTATTGATGTAAAGGTAGTTTTACCCTCTCAGTAAAAGTGCCTCTTTTTTCATTTTATGATAAATATAAAAGTCAATTACGCCCAACCAACCGAGAAACAAGACAAACGTGATTTTTTGGGTGACTGCCAAAAGCGATAAGTAAATCTTTGTTTCGTAGATAAAATAATTGAAAAGACACAACATTAAGCATAACATACCCACAGCAAATAGCTTATAAAACTTTGATTTATAAAGGTTTACAAACGTCAACAATACAGCAATAATACCCAAAGTGCCCCCTAAATTGATAACCGTATCGTGAAAATCAGTGAATAAGAAAGCAGAAATAACCATGGAACTCATGCCTGTACGTTGCATGGTTTTAGCGTTTTGGGTATGCGGTTCAAATAACTTTGGCACATAATACCAAAATACAACAAGACTTGCACAGAGCAAAATCATGGCTGAAATGGCGAGCGGCTGCGCTGTATTCGGTTCATCATTTTGCGCTTTATCTGCCAATAAATCGCACCAATAATTGTGCAAAAGGCTAAAACCATTCTCTGTTTTATCCACTTGTGAACCACCTGGATAAACCAAAGCAGCAAATAAATAAAGTAGAAAAAACAAGCAAATGCCTACGATTGGCACTAAAACAAGTGTTTTACGATTCATATATACCCCTCAGTATTTTTACAAGATAACAAACAAAGTTGCCGCCGCTGTCAACCACAAAATAACTTGTCGGTAACGTGCATCAACAATGGTTTTGACGATATAAATGCCGATATAAAAACCGATAATTAAAAACGGCAAAAGAGCTATGTTGATAGCAATAGAATCCAAATTAACCGTTTGCCAAATAAAAAAATGAAAAGGCAGTTTGAATAGGTTGACAAATAGAAAAAGCCACGCATTGGTACCAATAAAATCGTTTTTTGAGAGCCGCATACTCAAAAAATAAACATTCGCAAAACCACCCGCTTGATTACCCACCATCGTTGTAAAACCCGTTCCAATGCCCATAATACCTGAAAACCAACGCGAATGAGAGACATCTTTCAAAGGTCGTTTTTCAAACCAAAACAAACCAAAAACGATGATGAGGACAATCGTTGCCATCATTTTCTTAAAAACAGCCTCGTTTAAATCTTTGCCAATCCAAACCCCCGCCAATATACCAATGACTATCCACGGCGCAAGACGTAGCAAAAGTTGCCAATTTGCATGTCTTTTGTAGTAAAAAACGGCTAAGATATCGGCACATATCAGCGTGGGCAACAAAACACCCGTTGAGACTTTGCTGCCAAAAAGCCAAGCAAAAACCGAAACCGTAATGATAGAAACTGAATTAAGCCCTGCTTTCGATAAGCCAACGAGCATCGCACAGAGGATTGCCAAACCCCATTGCAAAGGCGTAAAATGATAGGCGTGAAGCGTGTCGAGCATAAAAATGTTATTTAGTTGCTTTTCATTTTTTTATAATTTTATAGAAATTTAACACCGCCGCCACGAAGGAAGGGTTTTCTAAATTCTCATCAAACGACTTAGTAAAATCAAAACTTGCATGAAAAATACTATATCTAATGCGCTCTGAAATAGTTTGTTGCAAAGTTTTGCTGAGAGCCAATTCCACTAAAATCGCATCTCGTTCTTGTTCAAACTCTTGTTTTCTCAAGGATTCACGCTGTTGCCGTTTTTCTGCTTCAATTTGAGCCAATGTTTCCGCTTTTTGACGCGCTTCGGCTTGTCGTTTTGCTTGCTCATCTTCTTCTGTCACTTGATAATTTTGACGAACCGCTTCAACAAAAAAACCGGCTGCACTGCCTTTTATACTGCCTTTTTCAATGGCTTTTTCTGTCAAAACCATAGCTTGATGCAAAGACGCTTGTGAAAACTCCTCCGAAAGCTTTTTGATCATGCGTCGTGTTACACCAAATTTTTCGCAAATTTTATGCTTCAAATCCTCTTCAACAGGCGATTTGGATGTATTTTCAATGACTAAAACAGGTTTTTCTTCAATCAAAGGACTGGTCAAATCGGGTATAACAAGGGCTTCATTTGGCTCGTTTTCGAAAATCGGTAAAAGAGGATGTCTATCAATTCTAAACCGAATCGCCGTAACCTTTTTGCCTGTTTTTATTTCACCAAAATCAAAACCGATATCTGCATCATGCAACATTTTTTTTTGAGCTTCCTCTAAAATTTTGATTTTAAAGTTGGCGTACAACGAGTATTTGCCCGAAACATCCAATAAACCCTTCAATTTCTCTAAATTTATGGTATAACTGTTTAGGTTTTGCGTGATATTTTGCAACAAAAGCAGATATAACCGATGGCTCATACACATCTTTATAAAAGGCAATTGGAGAAAATCAAATGTTTGCGCATTCGATTTCAATGACATCAACAATGATTTAAATTTGGGATGAATCGTCACATCAAGTGAAAAAAGATTTACATTTGTCAAAAAGTCAACACTTGCCAAAAGAGTCGTTTGAGATTGATGTATTTGTCCGTTTATATCGAAGTAAGACCAACTAATTTTACGTTCAAGCAAACGTGAAGCCGCTAAGGATATTTCATTATTGACACGCTCGTTATCAATAGTTTGTGCCTCAAAAAAACCATTAAGAGGAAGCGGATAATCACAAAAATCAGCATCAGAAAGTCGCACCATAGGTAACAATTTACCTAAAATCATCAGTTCCCAAAAAGTTAAATTTTCGGTATAGACAGCTTCAATATTTTGAAATGCAACCTGTTTTTGATTTTCCATGCCCAAAAATAGTTTGTTTATTTCTTTCAACACCTCCCCCTCAGTAAAAACATCTTTTAAATCACTTTTTTGAATAATTTTGAGCCAAATTTTTCACTCGTCTATAATAACGTTCACTTAGATATGCTCACTTTAACAAAAATCAACGTCTTCCCTGTCAAATCTCTTGACGGTTATTCACCTCAATCCGCCATTGTCGAAAAACAAGGCTTACAATATGACCGACGTTGGATGATTACCGACCTCGATGGTCTATTTATGACGCAACGGACTAATGGACGTATGGCTTTGCTAAAAGCTGTTGTCGAAAACGGTATTTTATCCATTTTTGAAAAAGAAAACCTTCAAAATGGCATAAAACTGCCTGTTTTTAAAGAAAATACTGAGGGGGTCATTCAAGCCGAAATTTGGGATGATCGTGTCCAGTCAACCATAGTAAGCGCTGAAGCGAATGCCTTTTTAAGCGATTTTTTGGATAAAAAATGCCAACTCGTCACTATGTCCGCAACAACTGAAAGGTGTGTAGATGCCAACTACAATACAGGCAATGATGTGGTTAGTTTTGCAGACGGCTACCCGTATCTCATCATTGGCGAAACGTCTTTGGCAGAATTGAACGATAAAATAACAGAAAGAAATAATTCAAACATACCCCTCAGTATGCGCCGATTCCGCACAAACTTTGTCTTCTCTGGAGGCGAACCCTTTGAAGAAGACATATTTACACATTTTAAAATAGGTGATGTAAGTTTCATTGGCGTGAAACCTTGCGCTCGGTGTGTCCTCACGACCCGCGACCCTGATACCGGCATAAAAGGCAAAGAGCCGCTTGATACTTTAATGACTTTTAGACAAATGGGGACTAAAATTCTTTTTGGTCAAAACGTGGTTTGGAACGACCGGCTATGGCATTGGGATTGGCAGCCAGAGGTGAAAGTTGGAGATATTATTTCCCTTTAATCACGTAACAAAAACACCACTATCGTCTTAGAACCATGTGCGCCCAAAACAAGCGACTGTTCAATGTCTGCTGTTTTAGACGGTCCTGCAATGAACACACCAAAACCATAATCGGCAGAGCCAATGTGCGCATAAGCTTCGTGCATCGTCGGTACAATGTCTTTTTCATTGAGTACAACGGCTAAGTTTTGACAAATAAATGGCGCGACGCGTTGCCCCATCAATCCCTCAGAAATCCATAATGCCGAATTTTCAGCTACGCCAAAATGAGCTTTGATAATCGTTAATTCGACGTTTTCTAAATCGTGCGGGTCGCTGTTTTGCCAATCCAACTCAGCCACTTTTGACAAGTCGGACAGAGTCGTTATGATACGGTTTTTTTTAGTATAGTTTTGTTGAATAAACTGCTCAATCTCTTGATAATCAGCTACTTCGATGGCAATACCACCAATGCTTTGCAACACTGCTTTGAACTGTTCCTTCGGCACATGCGTACTTTGATTCAAGCCTTCCACGGACGGAAGTGGCTTCAAAGCAGGCTGATTTTTTTTAATAGAAGCTAATATGAAATCTCTGCTCATTGTCTTTTTTTTCAAATACAGAGTCACATAGAACACATAGTTTTTTAGTTCCTTAAAGGATGAAAAAGGAAAAAAGCTATGTATCCTATGAGACTCTGTGTTAAATTAAATTCATCTATTTTTTTTATACCAATCTCTGAAACTCTCTTTTGGTGGCTCAGGCATTTCTCTTTGCAAAAACCAAGGATTCATGCCATTATTGACCATAAAAGGCAGGTTTCGCATCACCCAACGCCCGATTTTACCACCCATTTGATACGCTTTTGGATGCGACAAAGTAAACGTCATGCCTTGCATAGCGAGCCTTTTACTGAGGGGGGCATGTCCTTCCTTGACCAAAACTTGCCGCCACTTATACAATTGGTCGTGAATATCAATTTTGACAGGACATACATTCGAGCAAGAACCACACAAGGTACTGGCAAACGGCAAATCAGCATTTTTTGTCATATCCAAATTCGGTGCAAGGATAGACCCAATTGGTCCCGCCACCGCCGTATGATAGCTGTGTCCGCCGCTTCTGCGATAGACCGGACAGGTGTTAAAACACGCCGCACAACGGATGCATTTCAACGAATTGCGAAAATCTGCCCGTCCTAATTGCGTTGAACGACCATTGTCAACGATGACGATGTGCATTTCTTGTCCGTCTCTTGGCTTTTTGAAATGGCTTGAATACGTTGTAATCGGTTGCCCCGTCGCACTGCGCGCAAGGAGACGAAGGAAAACGCTTAGGTGTTCCCGTTTCGGCAATATTTTTTCAAAACCCATGGAAGCAATGTGGACATCTGCCAAATGTGCGCCCATATCAGCATTGCCTTCATTGGTGCAAACAACGAATTCACCCGTTTCAGCAATAGCAAAATTAACACCCGTTAAAGCGACTTTTCGAGTTAAAAACTTCTCTCTGAGGTGGTCACGGGCGGCATTTGTCAAATAAATCGGGTCTTTATTGCCTTTTTCAGTACCGAGATGTATGTGAAATGTCTCACCCACATCTTCTTTTTTCAAGTGAATCGCAGGCAAAACGATGTGACTGGGCGGCTCTTCGCGCATCTGCACAATGCGCTCACCTAAGTCCGTATCAAT
>JANMJN010001265.1:0-6196 GCA_031371355.1 Saprospiraceae bacterium | reverse complement strand
CAAATCGCCATTGAAAAAGCGCAACATAAAGATTTTTCAGAAGTTGCCAAACTGTTGGCAATTCTTGAAAAACCGTTTGAGTCTTGATGTCACGTACTTTCAAAATGAGCGGACTGACCAGATTGCCGTTCAGCGTTTGAGCTACGGCACAGGTTTTATTTTTGGTTTGTTGAATAGTGGTTCGTTCCAAGTGAAAGGTTGGGAAGTTCAATTAGGTGCAGACCCTTTCAAAGGCAAGGACTTTTCTTGGAATATCACAGCCAATTTTACTAAAAACAAAACAAGTGTCTTGTCTTTACCTGCCGATGTCAATGAGTTTTATAATTCTGATACATGGCTTTATGGTAATGCACGGGCAAGTGCCTTCCTTGACTTGGAAACCTTACAAAAGCGTTTTTCTCAATATAATTTGGTGAACAATGCACGCGGTGCGGCAAGTGCCACTGCCATTGGCGGTGCAAGTTATTGGCGCAACAAAAACGGAGATATTCTTATCAGTCCATCTTCTGGTTTACCTATTTTTAATACCAATTTCTTACCCATTGGCGATAGAAACCCTGATTTTATGGTGGGCATTATCAATCGCTTCACGTACAAAAACTTGGGTTTAAGTTTCAACCTTGATTTCCGTAAAGGGGGCGATGTCTTTAATGGCAATGAGTATTTTTTGTTTATTAATGGTTTGAGTACCCGTTATCTTGACCGCGAAACACCTGTTACATTCAAAGGTGTACTGCGTGATGGTAAAGAAAATAGTGACAATCCGACTATTAATAATTTGCAAATAACACCACAAACGCGATCTGATTTCTTTTCAGCATTACCAGAGGAAGCCTTTGTCGAGCATAATATCAACTGGTTGCGTATCCGTGATATTTCGTTGACATATAAATTACCGACTTCTCTTTTCAAAAACATGAAGAGTTTCAAAGGCGCAAGCGTCTATGTCACGGGTACAGAATTGTTCATGTGGACGAATTACACAGGTGCTGACCCTGCGGTCAATGGTAATTCTGCGACCTCTGCCGGTGTCGGTGCATGGGGCTTTGATTTCGGTAAAATCGGTACACCACGTTCAGTTTCTTGTGGTATTCGGTTGAGTTTGGAATAATTAAATCATTCTATTAAAATAATTTAACAATGAAACAATTCAATAAATATATAGGAATAGGCGCATTGCTGTTGGTATTATTAAGCAGTTGCAGTGACTACCTCAATATCAATGTTGACCCCTCAGTACCGCAAAAGACGGCTTCTGAAAATATTATGCCGCCCATCATGGCACAAATGGTAAGGGGGGAAGCCTTTGATATTCGGTATTTTGGGCTTTATACCCAAATGTTTGCGACAAATCAAAATAGCTCTTTCGTCAATTTTGAAAGATATGGTTATAACTCAAGCAGCGATGCAGCGGGTGAAAAATGGCGTACTCACTATTGGTCAATCGGTTTGAATATTGATTTGATTCTGGCGGATGCCTTGGAGACCAATAGCTTAGATTTGATTGGAGCAGCTAAAGCTATCCGCGCTTGGAGTTGGCAAAGCTCAACGGATGTCTATGGCGAAATGATTTTGACACAGGCATGGGAACCCAATCGCTATGTTTTTGATTTCGATACGCAAGACAAAATCTATGATGAAGTCGTGCGCCTCAGCAATGACGCATTGAATGATTTAGGTAAAGCCACTTCGGTTCGCTTAGTTAAAGCAGATTTGACTTATAAAGGCGACTTAGCTAAATGGAAAAAATTTATTTATGGCAATCTCGCTCGGAATGCCAATCACCTAACTGCCAAATCAACCTACAAACCCGATGATGTCATCAAATATTGCGACCTCGCTTTGGCGAGCAATGCCGATAACTTCGCTGTACCACATTTAGCGAGTTTGTCGGATAATGCTAATTTTTGGGGACCATTGCGCAACAATTGTTCGCAGTTTCGTGCTTCTGCAATGATTGTTAAAATGCTCGATGGCACTACTTTCGGCGGTGTTAAAGACCCCCGTTTGACGGTAATGATACCCCCTTGTCGTGATACTATGTATCGTGGGTTAGCTCTTTTTGCGACCGACCCTAACAATGCCAGTTCGCCAACAGCCGCACAAGCAAAGCTCCAAATACCGAATCTTTGGGGTTATGTACCTGGTTCGACTGTTACAATACTATCACCGGGACAAACAAGTACTGCGGGTCGTTGGATATTCAGCGATGCTGAACCACATTATATCATGACTTATGCGGAAATTCTATTTATGAAAGCCGAAGCCGCTTTCCGTAAAGGAGATAAAGTAACGGCTCTTGATGCCTATAAAAAAGGTATCGAAGCACATTTAGATTTCTGTAAAATAGCCGCAGCAACGAAAACCACTTATCTGACAAGTGCTGCCGTCAAACAAACTGTCGCAGACCTGACTTTATCAGACATTATGCAACAGAAATACATCGCTTTGTGGGGACGTGGTGCGCTTGAAGCATGGGTGGACATGCGTCGTTTCCAATACGACCCACTCATTTATCCAGCTCAAACGATTCTGCCCACATCAAGTTTTTACCCTGACAATGGGGGGCCGAATTTCCCATACCGCGCTCGTCCGCGTTACAACTCGGAGTATGTTTGGAATATAGAATCGCTTAAAAAATTCGGTGGTGATAAACAAGACTTTCATACCATAAAGCCTTGGTTTTTGTTACCATAAACACCCCCTCAGTATTTTTTATAAAAACTAAAAAAGACTTTAACAATGAAATTCAATATAAAAACGCTTGCAATCAGCGGCTTTGTCCTCTTTTGTTTCACATTGTTCAATGCTTGTGGCGATGAGGCAACGCTTGAAAACATATCACCCGCCGATGGTGCGCGGGTAAAATTCATACATGCTGTCCCGGGCGGCGCACCTGCTGTTGTAATTTACGCCAATGGCAAAAAATTTACAGCAGTCAATAATACTGTTGCGAATGGACCAGATTCTATTACTTATGGGAATATTTTTCCTGCAACGGACTTTGCCACAGTAACACCTGGCACTATTAAGTTCTTGGCAAAATTACCATTAGGGGTCAATCCACGCGATACGACGATTGCAACATCGGATTTAACATTAGAAAACGGTAAATATTATTTGCTCGTTGCAGGTGATACATTACCCTCACCCAAGTTCACACTCGTACCTGAAATGCGTGGGGTCATTAAAAATGATAAAAAAATGTATTTGCGCGTAGTCAATACGATTTCTGCAACGCCAGCAGCGGGTTATGATGTCTATGCTCGACGAGGAGGTGTCTCAACGCTCATTGGTACAATAAAAAGCGGACAGGTAACAGATTATGTAGAATATGACCCACTATTAACTGGCAATGATTCGATATATGTACGTGCGGCTGGTGCGACAACTAATCTAACTGCTTTAAATTTAGGTGCGCTCGGTGCCAATCGGAACTATACAGCTGTTCTAAGAGGGATAGGCGTAAATTCTACAGGTACTCGTGTTATTAGTTCAACAACTTATCGAGTGAATTAATTTGAACCATGCGAAAAGCCGTTTTGATAATATCAGAACCGTCCTTTTTTACTCAAAAACAATTTACTCTATAAACAAAAAATGAGGGGTCTTCCGCACATCAGCGGCAAGACCCCTCGCTGTTTTAAGTACAGATATCAGATACAGAAATTCTTTACACACTCTTCCACGTTTCAAAATAGATTTCTACGTTCAAAAATAGATTTACAAGTCGTAAAAATAGATTTACATGTTTCAAAATAGATTTACAAGTCGTAAAAATAGATTTACATGTTTCAAAATAGATTTACAAGTCGTAAAAATAGATTTACATGTCGTAAAAATAGATTTACAAGTCGTAAAAATAGATTTACATGTTTCAAAATAGATTTACAAGTCGTAAAAATAGTTTTACATGTTTAAAAATAAGCGTACACTGTTATTATTCGTTATTCATTTTTCAAACACAATCTCTTCGGTTTCATTCCATGGCGGCGACACAATCACATAAAATGCCAAAGGCACATCGCCCACATTCTGAATCCATTGCCGCGCACCCGCAGGAACCAGAGCCGCATCGCCCCCCCTCAGTATCGCCGACTCGTTTTCGATAAACAGCTCGCCTTTGCCTTCTAAAATGACATACAATTCGCTGCTTTTTGTCAAAATATGCGGTTCGCTTGCCTCACCGACTTCTACAATCGCATGAGCCAAACTATAATTTACATCCACCGCATCGTTTTTTGGATGTACAAATTCTTTGATAATCGTCTTATCGCCAGCAATAAAACTCGGTATGTCTTTTAATGATTTTTTAAACATAAGTCATTGATTTTAAGTATTTTAAATGAAATACAGGTATCGGATACAGAAATTAGAATAGTTTTTGTTTTTTTGCAAAAAAATAAAAACTATTCTAATTTCTGTATCCGATACCTTTTGTCAATAATAAGAATAATGAAAATAGCCATCATCGGCGGCGGCATCGGCGGACTCACAACCGCAATCGCTCTGCAAAGAAAAGGATTTACGGACATAACCGTTTATGAAGCGGCACCTGAAATTTACGCCATAGGCGCAGGTATATTACTTGCCGCCAATGCCATGACTATTTATGAACGCCTCGGCATCGCTCAACAAATCAAAGCCGCAGGAAACGTTTTGGATTCCGTTTGCATCGCCAATCATCACGGCGAAGTGTTGTCAAAAGTCGATTTTTCAAAGATTATCAAACGTTTTGGCAACGGCACTGTCTCCATTCATCGCGGTAAATTGCAACAGATTTTACTTGAAAATATACGCAAAAACACCGTTTTTTTAGGAAAACGATTAAAAGCGATTAAAAATACTATTGAGGAACGAAATTCCGATACTTTCGGGAAGGAGGGTAAAACGCAATTGGTTTTTGAAGATGGAACATCTGCCGATGCGGATATCGTCATTGGTGCAGATGGCATTCATTCCGTTGTGCGCAAACATATTTTCGGAGAAGTCCCTTTGCGTTATTCGGGTCAAACCTGTTGGCGCGGCATCGCCAAAATGTCAATAGACAACCCAAAAGCCAGTGTCGAAATGTGGGGAACGAAAGCAGGTTTGCGCGCCTGTGTCAGTCAAGTCAGCGACACCGAAGTGTATTGGTATATTACTTTGAAACATGATGAAGGCTTAAAATTGAAGGCATCGGAAACAAAACCCTTCCTTTCCAACCTCGTTTCAGAATTTAATTCACCCATTCAAAAAGCGGTGCAACTCACGGGAAATCAGCACATTTTGCACAATGACTTACTCGATTTTCGACCCATCAAAACATGGTGCAAAGATAATATCGTTCTCATTGGTGATGCGGCTCATGCGACCACACCCAATTTAGGTCAAGGCGCCTGTCAAGCCATTGAAGACGCTTTTGCTCTGGCAAATTGTTTGAAAGAGACCCCCTCTCCGAGTAATCGGGATACAAGCACAGTAAATGAGGCTTTTTTGAACTTTCAAAATGCTCGTATAAAGAAAACAACATTTGTCGTCAATACATCTTACCAAATTGGTCAACTCAATAATATAGGTGGTTTCATAGGCTACCGTTTGCGCAATGCATTGATGAAAATGGCACCTACTTCTGTTGCAGAAAAGCAGTTTGATTATCTTTTTACGGTATGATATCAGCACTCGCTCAAACTTATAGGCACATTAATCGCCAAGCCACCATCGCTCGTTTCCTTGTATTTCGAGTTCATATCTTGAGCCGTTTGCCACATCGTTGCAATCACATTGTCAAGTGAAACCCGCGCCTTGTCAGGGTTACTTTGCAAAGCCAACTGACTCGCTGTAATCGCTTTTATCGCACCCATGGTATTGCGCTCGATACAAGGCACTTGCACGAGTCCACCAATGGGGTCGCACGTCAAGCCGAGATGATGTTCCATTGCAATTTCCGCAGCCATCAGCACTTGCCGCACACTGCCGCCCTGACAAGCCGTCAAAGCACCCGCCGCCATGGCAGACGACACGCCAATTTCTGCCTGACAACCGCCCATTGCAGCGGAAATAGTCGCACCTTTCTTGAAAATACTGCCCAATTCACCTGCAATCAACAAAAAAGAAGTGATTTTTGAAGAAGAATTCCCACCGCCAAAGGCAATATAATATTGCAAAACCGCAGGAATAACCCCCGCCGCGCCATTTGTTGGAGCCGTAACGACAC
>JANMJN010000280.1:0-1650 GCA_031371355.1 Saprospiraceae bacterium | reverse complement strand
GTATAGTTTGGGGCGTTGGTCATACTTATATTTCAACTGGCATTGAATATGGCTGTGCAAATCGCGGTAGCTCACAAAGCCGCCTGTGTTTTTCAAAACATCTAACATAACCAATGAAAAAACGCCCCGATGTAACGTCGGGTCTTCTTCCGCAGGCTCATTGCTTTCGGAAGCAGCGAACTGAATGTAGCATCCAGAAGGCAAAACTGCCTCTAAACCCTTGTTTTTGAAGTCATTAGGCTTCAATTTGTTGCTAAATATGAAATTTGACCAATCACGTTGTTTAAAAACAAAATCAATTGTTCGCTTGACCCGCGGCACCAAATCGGCTGTCATTGTACTCCGTGTATTGTCGCCACTGTTGCAACAATCAAAAATCGCTGTGATGTGCGCTTGTGTTTTTTCCCACACCTGATGCAGCAAATACCGCAACTCTTTGTCGGCAAGCAAAAAAGTATCCACACCCGAACGGTCGTAGTAACAAGCGAGGCACTCCAAACGCCCGTCGGTTTCTGATGTCCAAACAGACGTGTCGGCAATTTCCATTGTGCCATGACCCGAGAAATAAATCAAGACCACATCCCCCTCAGTCGCTTGGGTCAAATGTTGTTGAAAACCCGCAACAATTGCCGTTTTTGTCGCCATTTTGTCGGTCAAAACCAGGGGTTTGAGGTCAATAGACATGTCTTGTGACAGCCATTCTTGAATCGCCATCACATCTGGCACACAACCTGACAAGGCGGGAAAACGCACGCGGTTTTCGAGTAAAATGCTGGCATCGTAGTCATTGATGCCAATCAATAAGGCGTAAACGGTGGTCTTTTTCTTAATTTCTGACATTGCTTTCTGATTTTTTAGTTGAAAAAAAAATGGTTAATTTTATTGTTTTTCTATTTTTTAGTCTTCCTCGACGAATAATTGACCTTTATGTCGGTATCTTCAAATTGTTGTGATGTCGTTTCTTCTGCCTCTACTACGGTTATTTCGTTTTCCAAAACGATATCTCGTTTTCGTTCTTTACCGCTCACTTCTTCAATAACGGTTACTTTTATCGTCAGAGGATGTTTCCCAACTGTTAATGGTTTGATATAAAACAGCCATTGAGTATAGTCGTCAGTACTGATAAATTGCTCCTCTTCTGTTATTTTTCTGATACTAAAAGCAGGTGTATCGCTGTATTCAACCAAATCAACACCCATCACTTCAGCAATACGGATGCTCTGAATAATCGTATTTTCATCTTTTTTAAAGTCTCGGACTAAGGTTTCATCATCATAAGCAATACGACAAATACATCGTTGTTCTTTTCCCAGAGGGATAACTTTAGGAATATTAAGTAAAAACTGCCCTTGATTTTTGTTTTTAGGTTCGTTTGTACTGAGGGGGGGCGTTTTATCTAATGCTTCCAGCATTTGTAATAATGCATTCGATATTTGCGCTCTTTCTCTACTGGCATCTGAAAATACAATCAATCCTAAATTCTCATTGCGTTTGAGTGTGTTCAATCGTGTTTTTAACAACAAAAGATTGTTATTCAAATCTGTATCGTTTGTTTCAGCCCATTTTATAAAAACATTAATCGCTTCCTCTGTTTTGGCATTGGCAACAAGTTGACGAATTTCTTCTTTGAGTTTCTGTGCATCAGTGTCA
>JANMJN010001251.1:0-3271 GCA_031371355.1 Saprospiraceae bacterium | reverse complement strand
GAAATGAGCGAATTTATAGACTTTCTGAAGCGGTTTGTTAATGTCTTCTCTATAAAACTCGATATACGGCACACTGACAACCGGTCCCATCACATTTTGTTCATAGCTCCACTTATTGCTCACTTCATCAATGGCTTCGTTTCGAAAATACTCTCGTTCGTAAATCAGATCAACAATTTTTTGACGCGGGATAAGCATAAACATCAAGAGAAAAGCGACAACAATGCCTTTCATGGTGGTATTGTGTCGTTCAAAAAACGACTTTTTTTTGAGTAGCGTGGTTTGTTCCTGTTCCATTTTTTTATTTGATTGATTGGATGAAAAATCATGTAAATACTGAGGGGGTCAATAAAGCAGTCTTTTGCCCATAATCGACCTGCTTTTCATCTGAAAGACTATAGATTTTTCTTTTCGTCACTACGTCAATTATTTCACTTAGTACTTGGTGTGCAAGGTGAATATTAAGCGATCTGTCCATTAAGATAAAAAGTAGTTAAATGTTGCTACATTCGTGCTTAAAATATTTGCATTCATTCAAACTTCAAAGCAAAAAGACATTGACATATGGGGAAATACCCGCCCATTTCTCGTTTAACATAATAACAAAACAAAAAATTAAGCAATGATTTTTTCAAAACTATATCCTCATATCGATTGGTGGGTAGAAAACAACGGTTGGATGATAATCGGATCAGATGAAGAAAGCGACAGCCTCCTTCGTTTGATTGATACAATCGGAGTTTCATGGGAAGATGAGGATTCACGTTCAATAGATGAAGCGTTGGTTAAAGCAGAGAAGTTTTTAAAAAAGGATTTGCCAAAACGTTTTCCAAATAGATTCAATTTGGATATCAGTTAACAAAAATATTCATTCATCAAAAAGTAAATTTACAGACAATGTCTCAAACAAAAATAACAGTTAACTCAAACGGTTCGCTTAAAATTGAAGGTGATTTCGAAATCGTTGATGCGCAAGGTGCTGTTTATGGTCTTCAAGGTAGAACGACCCTCAGTTTATGCCGTTGTGGCATGTCAAAGAATAAACCTTTCTGCGACGGTTCGCATCGTGGACATTTAGAGCATGAAGCGGTGGCATTTGATTTGCCGCCTAAAAAGGTATAGTTTCGCCTAAACAAGGCACAAAGAAGGACACATCAAGGTTTATAAATCTATTTTATTAATCTAAAAACCGCTGAACGATGCAAAAATCGCTGTATCTCGTCCTATTCGTCGCCTTATTGACAAGCCGCTGCACAACGCTTGTTTTTGAAAAGCCCATTCCTGATAAAGCGACTTCTGTTGACAAATGTCCACCTACACTCGTTGGTCAATTTGTGGAACAAAAAAGCGATTCCGCACCTCATTTACTTCAAGAAGTTATCACTTTTGAATCGCCTTTAGCACACCAATGGTTTGTGTATGACTATAAGCAATTTGCTGATGCTGATTTGACAAACTTTCCCACCTTTGAAGTGAAAAACAATGTGCTGATTGAACACATCAAAGTAACGCTGAAAGACAATGAAACAAGCAAAGATTCCATCATTGAAACGCCTGTTATGCGAACAAAAACGGGTTATCAAACGACCAAACATTTATCTTATGGTCTTGATTTTAAAACAAAAACCATCATAGAATACCCCGAACCCAAAGATACCGATGAAAAAACAGGCACTTTCGAGATGCGCCAGAAAGGGGATACCTATTACTTGAATATCAAAGGCTTGGTGAGCAATGATTATTGGTACGTCGTCTTGTTAACGCCGACGGATGAACAATTGACAGTCAATATGTTAAGTCAATTTAATAAAGAAAATGAAAAAGACGTAAATGACATTATGCCTTTGACAAAATTGGACGATGATACCTACCTCGCCAAACCAACAGAAGCACAATTACAAGCCTTTTTAAAATATCCCGAAGCAGGAGACGTATCTGTTTATAAACGGATAAAACATTGAAAAAAGCCTTAAAAAAGGCGTTTATACTGAGGGGGTGGTTTTGAAGGACAGCATAAAATATTAATGTTAAATAAATGGCAGAACATCATCACGAACATGCCCATAACACAGAATTAACTGCAGTTAACAAAGCATTTATCATAGGCATTGTGTTGAATATGGTTTTTGTTATCGTCGAAACGGTGACAGGATTTTGGACAAATTCGCTTGCTTTGCTATCTGACGCGGGGCATAACCTAAGCGATGTCGCCAGTTTAGCCTTGTCGCTATTAGCTTTTCGTTTGGCAAAGGTCAGAGCAACGACGAAATATACTTATGGCTTCCGTAAGGCGACTGTTTTAGTTGCCTTGCTGAATGCTGTTATCTTGTTGGTTGCCATTGGCAGCATTGGATATGAAGCCATTTTACGCTTCAATAATCCGCAGCCGATTCAAGGCAAAACGATTGCTATCGTGGCTTTTATAGGCATCATCATTAACAGCGTTACGGCTTACCTTTTCATGCAAGACAAGGAAAAAGACCTAAACGTGAAGAGTGCTTACTTGCATTTGGCAGCTGATGCGGTTGTATCCTTGGGCGTTGTGGTAGGCGGCATTTTGATGCTTTATACCAATTGGCTTTGGCTCGATAGCGTTCTTAGTTTGATTATTGCTGCCGTTATTTTGATTAGTACATGGCGTTTATTGACCAGTAGTTTGCGTCTTTCAATGGACGGCGTGCCTGAAAACGTTGATATTGAACACATTAAAACGAAGATACTGTCTTTACAAGGCGTTTCTGACTTTCACCATATCCATATTTGGGCTATGAGTACCACCAAAAATGCTTTGACAGCCCACTTAGTCGTCAATGATACAATCGACCTTAATGTGATTGAGAAACTAAAAAATAAAGTCAAACATGAATTAGTGCATTTGAACGTCCACCATAGTACAATTGAGGTGCATACTGAGGGGGGGCATAAGGCTGATGATTGTGTTGATTGCTAACAAACTATGCCCCATTCGTTTTCAACCATCCTGTAATACTCAATCTGGATTTATGCGTTAGGAGTACTTCGTGTTCCAATTCGCTACTTTTAAAAAACACGCATTTGCCATTAACGGGTTCAATCATTTGTAGATGATTGCTGTGATGGATACACAATTCACCGCCGTCTTTTTCCTGCCAATCTGTATTCAAATACATAATCATCGAATACGCTCTGCTCTTATTATTCGAAAATTGGTCAAGATGTTTTTTGTAAAAACTACCTTTTTCGTACAAAGCATAATGAAATTCATAACCCGTGATACCCGTATAACATGTTC
>JANMJN010000275.1:0-1974 GCA_031371355.1 Saprospiraceae bacterium | reverse complement strand
CTAAGGGGAAACCAGTTGTTCGGATAATAAGATTGGACTTTAAAGCAACCATTCAAAGTGCAGATGGCACTTTGAAAAAAGTCCTTATTGAGATTCAAAAAGCTAAAAAAGGTTTTGAAATTCAAAGATTTAGACGATATTTGGGTGAAAATTATATCGTATCGGACAATTTGGATAAAAACAATAAAGATAGTTTACCCATTACATCCATTTATTTTTTAGGGTATCGTTTGAAATATATCAGATTTCCAGTTCTAAAAGTCGGGCGAATGTTTATGAATGCGATAACTCGTAGAAAGATAAAAACGCCTATCAAAGAAAGTTTTGTTGAACAATTAACACACGATATGTATGTGATACAAATTCCACGATTAAAAGACATGGCAACTCAAACTCAATTAGAAAAAGTGTTAGACGTTTTCAGTCAAACCAAATACAAAACAAGCGATGCGCATGTTTTGGAATATACAGGCGACATGAGTACGCCTGAAGTGGCACAAATAGTTAGGTACTTAAATCGAGCCATCGCTGATGATGATATTCGTCGTCAGATGATTGCTGAAGATGAAGAACAAGGTTTTATTGATGGTTTAGAAGATAAAATTGAGAAGGAACGCAGTGCAAAAGAAAAAGCCATTGCAAAAGCAAAAAAAGCGAAGGAAGAGGCAAAGCAAGTTAAGAAAGAGTTGAAACAGGCTCTTTCTGAAATTGACGTATTAAAAAAACAGTTTGAAGAATTTATGAAAAATGGGAAAAAATAACGATTCTAAGATTGATTTGAATGCCCAAAATCGAAAATCTTGAACTTGTCTTACCTTGAATGACACTTAACTTTTGAATACAAAAAAAATCATTTTCACAGTCACCAATGACCTCTCTTATGACCAACGTATGTTGCGTATTTGTACAACCCTCGCTAAGGAAGGGTATCAAATACAACTCGTTGGTCGCAAGCTTAAATCGTCAAAACCTTTTGACAACCCATACTTTACGGCGCATCGCTTTCGCCTTTTGTTCAATAAAGGCAAATTGTTTTACATCGAATACAATATCCGTTTGTTCTTTTGGCTGTTGGTTCAACGCTTTGACATTGTCTGTGGCATTGATTTAGACACTATTTTACCTTGTTATTTTGCCGCCATACTGAGGGGTAAAAAATGCGTGTATGATGCCCACGAATTGTACAGCGAAACGCCAGAAGTGATTCGTCGTCCGATGATTCAAAAAGTATGGTTAGCCGTTGAAAAATTCATTGTCCCACGTGTCAAATACCATTACACCGTCAGTCAATCTGTTGCCGATGAATTTGAAAGACGCTACGGCATTCCATTCACACTCATAAGGAATTTGCCTTTTAAAAAGCCACTGGATTCACCATTCACCATTCACCATTCACCATTAAATATCATTTTATATCAAGGCAATTTGAATGAAGGGCGTGGGCTCGAAACCGCAGTTGAAGCGATGTCTTATTTGGATAATGCCATTTTGTGGATAGTAGGTGACGGTGATTTGATGTCTTTACTGAGGGGTATGGTATTAGAAAGAAAATTGGAAAGTAAAGTCAAATTTTGGGGTTACGTCGAACCAAAAGACTTGCCCGCAATAACCGAACAAGCCACTGTCGGTTTGAATATTGCCGAAGGCAAAAGCCTAAGTTATCAGTTTTCATTGAGTAATAAAACGGCAGATTATATACAAGCAGGATTGCCACAAATTTTTATCAATTTCATTGAGTTTCAACGGATTAATGACGCCTACAATGTCGGTTTGGTCATTGACAGCTTAGAAGTTGAGGTACTTGTGACGGCTGTAAAACGCCTTATTGAAGACCCTGTTTTGCTTGAAACCTTGAAAGCCAATTGTTTCGAAGCTGCAAAAGTGTTGAATTGGGAAAACGAGAAAGCGAAGCTGATAGCGTTTTATCATCAGTTGGAGTAGTTTTGAAAATATCGGATACTATTTTTTATATAC
>JANMJN010001202.1:0-6576 GCA_031371355.1 Saprospiraceae bacterium | reverse complement strand
GTAAAAGCACCAAAGGCACCGAAAGCACCAAAGGCGGCTAAGACGACTGCGACTGATGCTACTGCACCTGCTGCGGACAAGGTTGCAAAAACACCAAAAGCACCAAAAGCACCAAAAGCGGCTAAGACGACTGCGACTGATGCTGCTGCACCTACTGCTGCTCCTGCTGCTGACAAGGCTGTAAAAGCACCAAAGGCGAAGACGACTGCGACAACGGCTACACCTGCTGCTGCAAAGCCTAAAGTTGCTTCAGCAGCAACAACTAAAGCCGTCGCAGGTGCAGACAAGTCAATTGGCAAAGATGATAAAGGTCGTACCATTTATGAAGGACCTCGAGGTGGTCAATACTACATCAATTCGAACGGCAATAAATCGTATATCAAGCAAGACAAAAACTAAGTTTTTGTTGTTTACAAATAAAAAGGGCAAAAAGCGATATTCGCTTTTTGCCCTTTTTATTTTATAAATCTTTTGAAATGATATTATTATAAATGATTAAATTTCATGATTTAGGGTTATCGATAATTAAGATCATAAAACTTACGATAGGCATCTACACCTCGTTGACGAATCACTTCGCGGTAATTGTCTTGTGAAATAGCAAAGACCTCATAAACGCCTTTCAAATAATCTTGTCCGTTTTTAGAGACCCCCTCAGTATATTTGAGTGCAGTTGCCTTATCTTTAAATTTCCGGACAACCAGAACAGGCGTTTCTGATTCAGTGCTGAAAAACATACTCGATACATTCAGCGCATCGGTGCGATGATATTTAGAGTCATAATCTGAAACGACAATCTTAGAATCTTCTAAATCAACATTTTTGTTCAAAATGACAATGACATAGTGTAATTTATCATCACCTTCGATAAATTTTTTCACTGGGTCATTATCGGCATTCTCATCTTTGTTTGTTTTTGGCGATTCTGTTACAGGTCCACCAAACTCTAAAATGCGAATGATTTCTTGCGCTCTTTTTTCTTCAGGTGTTCCCGCAAACTTGTTAATGACCTCTTTCAAGGAAGCAATATAGTTGATGCGCCCCAATTCATGCCCCGTACACATCGCGTCGAGCAAAGCAAATTTGGCTCTCATAGCGTTAGCGACACCATATTTAGTGTCTGATTCATTTATACGAGCCTGTGCTTCCTTATATTTTCCTGCTTTAAAAAGGCTATAAGTCGTTGCATAATATTTTTCAACTGTTTCCGCATCATCTTTAACCTTTGGTTTGTCTTTATCTTTTAGCAATGTTGCATAAGTCGTATTTGGATATTTTGACATGATATTGTCGTAATAACCTTGTGCTTTCACTTTATTGCCTAACTCTGAATGAGCAGAATATAAATAATACCATTCGGCTAACTCATTTTTTGATTGAGGAAAACGCGCCAAGTGTTTTTCTAAAGTTTCAATTGCTTTTTTATCATTTTTCAATTTATCATGGTACAAAGTGCCTAACATATACATTGCTTGGTCAATTTTACTTTCAGCCATTTCTACATCTTTGGGCGTTTTGGGAACGTCTTTCATCATGTCTTGATACTCTTTTTCTGTCATATCACTTGATGCCATCTGTATATCATTATTTTTGACAAATTCACCATTTGACCGTTTATTGCTGCGCCGCCAATTGTCTTCAAGTTTACGGTCTGTACCCCATTTTCGCTCAAACTCACGTTTCCCTTTTTTCACAAGTTCGGCATTATAACCCCAGAACTTTGATTTCTTTGCAGCATCGGCTAAATCGAAATCAGAGAGTTTTCCACCCGCCGCGACAGTGGGCTTTGCCAAAGCAGCTAATTGCTTTTGTTTTTCTTTTTTCATGCGAATCGCTAAGTCACGTTTGTCTTTGTCGGACAAAGCAGAAACTTTTAGAAGGCTATCTTGTAGGTTAATGGTTTCAATATTTTTGGCTATTTCCATCAAGTTAGTCGCATAACGTTCGGATTCTATGCGGCGCACATCTGTTTTCGCTAATGTTGTAGCGGCACTGTCAAAATAACTTTTTGCAGCAACAAAGCTCTCTGCTTCGTATTGCAAATTAGCTAACATATAATAAGCTTCCGCTTTCGAGGTCTGCCCACGTCCTGGTGATGCCAATGCCTCTTTCAGATAAGCAACAGTTTGAGGCTTATCTCCTTTTTTTAAAGCTATTTGAGCTAATGTAAAATAGATTTGGTCACCAAATTCACGATTTTTAAAATCCTTACTCATTTTTATGAGTGTAGCAGTCGTTTGGTCACCTGCATTTGGGTCATTCAAGGCTCTGTTCAGTCTTGCATTAAACTCCATTTCATAAATAGGTCCGTAGTTCAATACTTTATCAAAAGCGGCATATGCTTTTTCAGAATTGCCTTTTATTTGATAAAGTTGTGCTAAAATATAGGCTAAACGTCCTTTCTCTTTTTTCTTTTTGGACAATGCAATACTGCGTTCTAAAGCTGGAATAGCCGCTTCGTATTGTTTTTGTTTCAGATACAGAGCGGCTCTGGCAACAGCAGACATTGCCCTAATATCCTTAAATGTTTTAGGGTTTTTATCAATATCATCTAATAAAATTTCTGCATCTACAAAGTATTGGCGCTCAATGAGTGCACGAGCATACCAAACGACGCCTTCTTGATAACATGGGCGATGACGCAAAAAGTATTTATCAGGCTTGGTTTTATCCTTTTTTACTTTTGCTGTTTTATCGTCGGGTTTCTCATCTTTTGTTTTTTTAGCATTATCAGCAACTTTTGACGAATCTTTTTTATCGTTATTTGCCGTTACTACGGAGGGGGTATTATCCTTAGCAATTGGTGTTGTTTTATCAACTTTTATACCTTGCTTAGCCAAGCGTTCTTTTTCCTCACGTTCTTTACGGCGTTGTTCAGTTCGTTCGGCATTTTCTTTACGGCGTTGTTCGTTGCGCTCTTCAAGGCTTAGTTTTTTGTCTTTTATGGCATCTTTACGGTCTTTTGCGGCTTGATCCTTAGCCGCTTGGAGTTCTTTATCGCGTTCTTTTTTGTCTTTTTCAGCCTGTTTAGCCTTTTCTTCTTTTTCCTGAGCTTTTTCTTTGATGGCTTGTTCGCGCGCTTTTTTAACATCTTTAGCTTTTTGAGCGCGTTCTTTATTCTTTTCTTCACGCACATCAGCTGCTAATTTGGCTCGTTCTTTTGAGGTCAATTTTTTCTTCAACGACGGGTTGTAATTTTCTGCTAAGTAGGCAAAGGTTTCCTCTGCTGAATCGAAATCGTGTTTTAGATATTGAGCCTTGCCCATCATCAAATAGCAATCGTCCACCCAATGACTCGGACGGTGATAAGTTGCTACGACAGCCACTTTTTCGATGGCTTTGTCCAAATCAGGGGCAACTGCCGCAGGATTGTCAACAGCCAAATAAGGATAGATATCAAGGATTTGATTGTAATTATCCTGATGTTGTGCGTTCAATTTATCGGTCGCCTCTTGTACCAAAATATTGGCGTTGAAAAAGCCATTATACTTCGAAGTGAGGTTGTGCATGAACAGTTTTAAGCCTTTTGCCTCATCTTTTTTGCGTTGAGTGACGCATGAAGCGAGTATTGTAAGGACGAAAACCAGCGTTAGGGACTTATAAAAATGTCTCAATGTCAAACGATTTATATTATTTCTAAAAAGTTAATTTTGCTATAATAGGTTTTAAAGTGCAATATCTCTGTAATTTTGCACCTTCAACCTGTTATTAGACTTATAATTGGGCAAAATTATTTTAATTCCGTCAATAATTAACAAATGACAACCGAAAATAAACCGAATCGTTTTAATACTTACTTAGAACGGCTTAAACACTTGTCCGCTCGGGATGTTGTGCATGGCATTGAAAACGCTTGGCAACGGTTCGTGGCTTTGATTGATAAAGCGCGAGAAACGTATTATCGTCTTGTCATATTGAATAACGAAACTTTTGAAGAAGTCAACTCTTTCAAACTCTCTGTCTTTAACTTTTACGTAGCAGTTAGCACTTTGTTCGTTGGTTTTACGGCTTTAGGCATGGCTTTAATCGTTTTTACACCCATGAAGAAAATTATTCCTGGTTATGGTGGCTATGGATCTGAACGGGCGGTATTTGACCTTTATGAAAGGGTGGACAGTTTAGAAAACGCTATTAAAGCGCATGAAACCTACGCAAATAATTTCAGAAAAATGCTTGTTGCTGACGTTGAAACGGAAAAAGATGTGCCAAAGGACAAACAAGCGACCCCCTCAGTATCGGACTCAAATATGAGCGTTGACCCTTCTGAATATGAATTAAAAATTCGGGCTGGCGGTGGCGACCCTTTTGAAGATGCCAATACAGGCAGTAATAATAACAATAATGAAAAAGCTATACGTGTAACTGGTCGGAATGACAGACTCGAAAGTATGTACTTACAATCGCCTATCACTGGTACGATGAATATGACTTTTTCCCTTGAAAAAAAACATTACGGTGTGGACATTACAGCACCTAAAAATACACCTATCAAAGCAGTATCAGATGGTTTCGTTATTCTTTGCGATTGGACTTTGGAAACAGGTAATACGATTGCCATTCAGCACAGCAATAATGTCGTTTCTTTTTACAAACACAATTCAAGTTTATTGCAAAAAGTTGGAGATAAAGTCAAAACAGGCGAAGCAATTGCGATTATTGGCAATACAGGCGAGCAAACTACCGGTCCTCATTTGCATTTTGAGTTGTGGAAAGACGGAAAAGCTGTTAATCCTCAAGAGTATATACGGTTTTGATTCATTTTTATAACTTTTTTATACAAAAAGTGTTTAGAACCAAGTGTCTAAACACTTTTTTTTTCTTCAATACTGAGGGGCTGCTTACCTTTGCAAAAAATAAAAAAATATGAGCCAGACTCAACCAAAAAAGAAATTCAATTTACCGCTTTTTCGACGCATTATGTCTTTGGCAAACCCTTATAGGTTAACCTTTGTGACGGCTGCGTTTTTAGCCATTATACTTGCACCTCTTTCGAGCGCACGTCCTTATTTGATACAACAAATGGTGGACGAGCACATCTTCAAATTTGATGTGCCGGGTATGACACGTATGGTCATTATCCTTATTGTGTTACTGCTTTTAGAAGTCATTTTGCAATATACCTTTAATTATATTACATCTTGGCTCGGTCAATCGGTCATTCGAGATTTACGCATTAAGGTTTTTCGTCGAGTGACAAGCCTTAATTTGTCCTATTTTGATAAAACACCCATTGGGCAATCCACGACGCGGACTATTAGCGATATAGAGACCATTAATGCCGTTTTTTCAGAAGGTATCATAACGATAATTGCCGATTTATTGACTTTGATAGTCGTATTAGGTATTATGTTTTGGACAAGTTGGAAATTGACATTGGTGTGTATGACCGTTTTGCCGATACTTATTTTAGGCGCACGTTGGTTCAAAAACGAAGTAGCTCGTTGGTTTCAGACAGTTCGGAACAGTATTTCAACTATGAATTCCTTTTTGCAGGAACATATTAGCGGTATGAAAGTTGTTCAAATTTTCAATGCTGAAGCACAGGAACGTGAAAAATTTAAGGAAATAAATCGTGCTTACACTGGTGCCAACCTAAAAGCCATATTTGCTTATGCCGTATTTTTTCCATTTGTTGAAATTATTTCAGCGGCTGCTTTGGGTCTCATGGTTTGGTATGGCTCGCGTGGGGTCATTGAAAACCACATTACTTTGGGTGTTTTAGTGGTTTTTCCTGTTTATTTGAATATGTTATTTCGTCCTGTTCGGATGTTAGCAGATAAGTTCAATACTTTGCAAATGGGTATGGTTGCTGCTGAAAGGGTTTTTGACTTACTTGATGAGGCTGAATTTATTGAAAAAAATGGGTCAAAAAAGGCGGATATACTGAGGGGGGATGTGGCGTTCAAAAATGTTGAATTTAGTTATGATAACACTAATTATGTCTTGAAAAATGTCAATTTTGTACTGAAAAGAGGACAAACTTTAGCCATTGTCGGTTCAACAGGTTCTGGAAAAACGACTATTACAAGCGTTTTAACCCGTTTTTATGAAATTCAAAAAGGCTCGATTACGATAGACGGCGTGGACATTAGAGAGTACGATTTGAAAAGTTTGCGCAGTAAAGTGGCTGTCGTTTTACAAGATGTTTTCCTTTTCAGCGGTTCTGTTTTTGAAAACATCACTTTGAGAGACCCCTCAGTATCCTTAGAAAAAGTAAAGGCTTGTGCTGAAATGATTGGGGCAGCAGAGTTTATTGAACGTTTGCCTGGCGGCTATGATTATGAGGTGATGGAACGCGGTGCAACTTTGTCAATGGGGCAGAGGCAGCTGATTTCCTTTGTGCGAGCCTTGGTTTTTGATCCCAGCATCTTGATTTTGGACGAAGCGACCAGTTCAATTGACCCTGAAACGGAAGGTGTTATTCAATATGCAATCGAAAAATTGATTGATAAACGTACATCAATTATCATTGCTCACCGTCTTTCAACGATACGTCATGCCAATAATGTTTTAGTGATGGACAAGGGAAAAGCGATTGAATTTGGCAAACATGAGGCATTAATGCAAATCGAAGGG
>JANMJN010001192.1:0-4604 GCA_031371355.1 Saprospiraceae bacterium | reverse complement strand
CATTATCATACACACCCGATGTACTCGGACGCAATCCCGACATCAACGCCGCCCTCGACGGACAGCAAACAGGCGCGGCGCAATACGCATTTGTAAAACTCGTCCCCATTGCCGAAAGTCTATCCAAATTGGGCGTTTTTACTTGATTATTGCGCCCAAAATAGCCAATCCAATGGTTCATATCATCAACAGCGATGAATAAAATATTCATATTGGCTGATTTACTGAGGGGGGGGCTTTTCTGAAAAGACGTGAGCGAAATGAGAAGGAAGCATAAGAAAATTGAAATCTTTTTCATTGTCTGGGCTTTATTTATGTTAAAATACTGAGGGGGTGCCTCAAAATTATTCCTTAGCTTTTTTACCCCAATTCGGTTTTTCAATATCCAAATCATCGCGATAAATAACCATTTCTTTCTTTAAAATACCCGTTAATTCCGTTAATTTGCCTTGAAATTGAGTGTCTTCTGCCAAGTTTTCCATTTCAAAAGGGTCATTATTGAGGTTAAACAATTGGGTATGGTTCTCACCTTTAACATTGTATTTTATCAGTTTCCAATTGTCATTTGTCCGCACTGCCACTTGTACATCTTTGTATTTGTAATACATATTTTCTCTGAATACCGTTTTGGGATTTTGAATTGCTTCCAATATGTTTTTACCCTCACTTGTCGCAGGTGGTTCAATGCCGGTATAAGCGCAAACTGTTGGGAAAATATCAGACAAAGAACACAAGGCATCATTTTTCTTATTTTTAGGTATCTTTTGACCCACCAAAACCATCGGAATACGCATTCTGTGATCGTAAACGCTTTGTTTGCCCACCAAACCATGTGAACCAACTGCCAAACCATTGTCACCAGCAAAAATGATTAAAGTGTTTTTATCCTGTCCATTGGCTTTCAATGTTTTCAAAATGCGCCCAATTTGAGCATCTACCTCCGTAATCATCCCATAATAAAGCGCAATGTCTTTTTTGACCAACTCGGGCGTGCGAGGCGTGGGCAATAATTGTTCATCGCGGGTATCCAAATCGCCATTATCAAAAGGATGTTTTGGTAAAAAGTTTTTAGGTAGCGGGATGTCTTTCGGGTCATACATTTTGTCATAAGGAGGCGGCGGTGTACGCGGGTCGTGTGGTGAAGTGAACGCCACATATGCAAAAAACGGTTGCGTATTGTCTTTGTTTTTATTCAAATACTCGATAGCAGCATCGGCATACAGCGTACTCGAAAATTTATCCGCTTGCCACATTGCCGTTTTTGGGTACTTTCCTGTTTTATCAAAATGATACAACTCGGCGTGTTCGTGACCACCATCTTTCGGGAAGTGCATACCGCCAAAGAAAATATTTTCGGCTTCATCAAAAGCGCGCGCATGAGCTTCTTTATTATTATGCCATTTACCTGTTGCAAAGGTTTTATAACCAAATTTGCGTAAATGTTCGGGCATCATTACCTGTTCTTTTGGGATTGTTTCGGCATTACCCACAAGGCTATTCAAATAACGCCCCGTCATAATACCTGCCCGACTGACGACACACAAAGCACCATGTTTTCCACCCAAACAACTCGCTCTTGTAAACGCTGTTCCGCTTTTAACCAACTTATCCATATTAGGTGTTTTGATGATTTTATTACCCAAAGCATGAATGGTGTTGTAAGTTTGGTCGTCTGTAAAAATAACGAGGATATTGGGTTTTGCCGCCTTGTTTTGAGCAAAAATTTGGGTGCATACAAGCAAGGTTGTGAGTAGTAAAAATAGGTTTTTCATACTTTTGTTTTTATTAAAAAGATAAAAATACTGAGGGGAGTATGCGGTGATTAGCATTTTGTGTGCAAACTATTTATCAAAAGTTTCAAACATCTGCTTTTTCAAAACCTTTATAATAGATTGATTTTCACTGTTTTGAGCAATATTTACATTTTCCTTTGGGTCGTGTGTATGGTCAAATAATTCATTGGCGAGGTATGCCCCCCGTTTGTCATTTTCCCAAACATACCACTCGACATAACGGTATTTATCCGTCCGAATGGCATAGCCCATTTTTTCATCCATAGGAACAGGTTTTCGGGGAAATCTGCCCAATAAAAACTGACTGAATGCGGCATTTTTTATCGTTTTTTTAGGATTTTGAAGTATGGGAAAAACGCTTTTTCCTGCCAAATTTTTAGGAATGGGCAAAGCCGACAATTCGCATAAAGAAGGGAAAATGTCCACAAACTCCACTAAAGAAGCCGATTTTTGACCTTTCGCTTTGATGCCTTTGCCCGAAACAATTAAGGGTACATGGGTATCAATTTCATAATTGCTTTGTTTTGCCCAACTGTTGTGTTCGCCCAATTTCCAACCGTGGTCGCCCCACAAAACAATAACCGTATTTTCTGCCAAACCCAATGTCTGTAATGCGTCTAAAAGTCGCCCGATTTGAGCATCAATATACGAAGTACAAGCATAGTAGCCATGCAGTAATTCCCGTTGCCGTGCCTCTGAAAGCGACCCCTCAGTAGGAAGGGGTAAATCTTTGAAATCATCATAAGAGCGCAGTTCTTGGTCGCCATGAACGGCATAAATGGGGCTACCTTTTGGAATGTGTTGATTATCAGCCAATTGTATCTTACATCTATCGTATAAATCCCAATATTTTTTAGGTGCATTAAATGGCAAATGCGGTTTGTAATAACCAACAGATAAGAAAAAAGGCTTACCCGCTGTTTTCAATTGTTGCAATTGTCGAATAGCTTCGGTGGTTTGCACGCCGTCGTAATACGCATCGTCGGCAACAGCTGCGTTTTCAGTGGCTTTGGCTTTGATGTACCAAATGCCATATTTATCAATGCGTGTTTGATTGTTTTCAGCGATAAATTTTTGCTTTTTAGTGTCAATAATTTTCAAATTTTCTCCATTAAAATACATCGCATCGGGGTCAAAAGGGTAGCCTTTGATATAAACATCTTTAGTCCAAGAAAGGCTATCGGGGAAAATATTGTGAAATGCTTTGCCCAAACCAATGGTCGTGTAGCCATTTTGTTTAAAATATTGGGGAATGGTCACGGCATCAGGCACATTTTTACGAAAAGGAGTTTGCAAATCCCACACCCGCAAAGCATCGGGACGCAAGCCCGTCAAAAGGCTTGCCCTTGACGGATTGCACACCGCTTGTTGGCAATAAGCTCTTGTAAAAGTCACGCCTTGTTGCGCCATGCGGTTGATATTTGGGGTTTTTATAGCGGTATTGTCATACGTTTCAAAATCTGGACGCAGGTCGTCAATGGGAATGAATAGGATATTTGGTCGTTGTTTTTCAACGGCTTTTTTAGGTATTGAAAAACTAAATCCTGCGCATAAAAGGCAAGAGGCAGCTATAAAAAAGATATGGTTTTTCATTGCTTTGATTTTAAAGTAAAATACAAAATGCGGTTAATAAACGTATTATTCGCCGCATAATTTGCGGTGAATAATACTTGTTTTATCGAAAATACTGAGGGGGGTATTTTTCGGTGCATCCACTTCACACGTTATTTTTTCACCATTGGGAAATCGAAATTTAGTGTTCAATTGAATTCCTTTTCTTGATTGCCCTTATAAACCAGCCTCTTTCAGCCAAGTTTTTAGTAAAACTAAATCTCTTTTCATAGCCAAAGTAATTTCTTTTGTGTCTATTTTTGGGATTTTTGATCCATTTTCTGCACCGCCCAAATCATACTCAAAGTGCATCGTCAAGGGTACATTGATATTGTATTGTTTGACTAATTGAAAAAACATTTGCCAATTAACAATGCCTTCACCGAGCGGACAACCTTCTTTTTGAAGCGCCCCGTTTTTTAGCACCCATTTGAAATCCTTGATAGGCAATGATTTAATATAGGGTGCAATCAGCTTGAAACCCGTTTCCCAATTTGCGCTACTTTCGGCAGTTGCATGGTTTACGTCATATTGAACGCCTGTAAAGGGCGAATTGATTTTTTTGAAAATGGGGTACATATCCCAAATCGCCGCACCCAGATATTGTCCGCCGTGATTTTGATATTCACCTGAAATCTTATAATTTTTATTCAGTTCATCAACACCTTTCATTTGTTGGGTGAAAATATCAACTTGCCCTATGATGTCTTTTTTCATATCATAACGATACCACCCCATGCGGTAATGCTTAATATTTTGAGCACTGGCGGTCTTTAAAACAGCCTCCGAAAGCGCATCGGCTTGCAAAATATTTGTTACTATCATCGGGATGCTAATATTCGCTTTTTTTGCTGCTTGAACGGCTTTGGGTAGGTCAGTTTCCACTTTTTCAGGGAGCACATGCCCTTCGGGACGCACCGTTAGGTCAATACCATCGAAACCCATTTCGGCTACAGTATTGGACAAGGTTTCGTAGTCTGTAATCCAATGAAGGGTTTTCGAAAACACGCTTATCTTCATGCTTGTCATGGGTTTTGCAAAAAGAAAATCTGTTTTGGGTAAAATAACAGTGGCAAGGCTTGATGCCATAAAATCTCGTCTATTCATGTTTGAAATGAGTAAAATTGTTTACAAATCACCACTTATCAAATCCCATTTATCAAAATCCCTATCTACCGCCTGTCCATTAATGGCTTTTAT
>JANMJN010001183.1:0-3167 GCA_031371355.1 Saprospiraceae bacterium | reverse complement strand
TGTTCGTCTGTACGAAACCCACCGCAATACATTTGTGGCTTGGGCAAGTCGGTATTTCAAATGTAGTGAAGCAGATTTAATTGTGGCGTACAAAGAAGCAGTCGTAGTTTTTTATGAAAATGTGGTCAATCATCGGCTAACGGCTATGACTTCATCCACCAAAACCTATTTGTTCTCAACAGCCTATCGGATTTTGGCAAAACAAAACCGTCAAACGACTTATCAAATTGTACGCTTGGATGATATAGAAAGTGATGCCCTTGCCGAACCCAAAAACGCCCTCACCGATTGGCTTGAACGAGAGTATAAAGTCGAACAAACGACAAAAATGCGGCAAGCATTGAGTCAATTAGGCGCAGCTTGTCGGACATTGCTTGAACATTTCTATTATGAAGGCTATTCCATCAGCGAAATCCGCGCATTGCTCCATTACAAAAACGACCAAACTGTACATTCACAAAAAACGCGCTGTCTTCGAGACTTACGTATGTATTTTCAAAAGCAATAATTCATGCCGATAACGGACAAAGACATAGCATTGATAGAACGCCACATTGACGGTCAATTAACTGAGGAAGAAGCCGCTTCATTCAGCCAAAAATCAGCAGATTCGGACTTCGCTGCGGCGGTGCAGGCGCATCAGCTATCCGTGGATGCTATCCGATTAGCAGGGCGTGACCGATTGCTGCGTGTCTTGGATACCGCCGAAGCGCAATTCAGTCAGATAACTACACCCCCTCAGTATAAACGGCTATTTTCTATACGGATATGGGCAACAGCAGCAACTATTTTACTTTTAGTAAGCGTTGGTCTATGGCTTTTCATCGGTAGAGAAACAAAGACAGAGCGACTTTTTGCCGAAAACTTCAAACCTTACGCCAGTTCAATAGGACAAATAGAACGCAGTGCGCCAGCAAAAGACCTATTAAGCCGCGCCTTTCAGCATTACGACAACCATGAATACCCCCAAGCCATTCTTCTTTTTGAGCAAGTCAATGATGAAAACAAAAACATCGCTGCTTTTTACAAAGGCAATACCTTATTGGCAGAAGGTGAAGCCGTTTCTGCTGTACCTATTTTTGAATCATTAACCAACCAAGTCTCTTTTGTTTTCAAAGAACAAGCTGAATGGTATTTGGCACTGTCTTTTTTGAAAGAAAATCGAGTTGTTGAATGTCTGGGTTTACTACATAAAATAGCTCAAAACCCTCAGCATCCGTTCAATAAAGAGTCTGTGAATCTTTTGTCGCATTTAGAAAATGCTAATTGATAACTTCAAAGTGGTGAATGTTATTTTCACCTAACCGCCCCCTGCTCCCCAATACCAATAAACCCCGACCAAAAATAAGGATGACAAGCATCCGCTTCATGCGTTGCCAAATACGTCAATTTCGCTTGGCGCAAGGCTTCGTTTTTAGGCTGCCCCCGTTTTAGGTTTTGATAGAAAAACACCATCAAGTCTTTGGTTTTGGCATCGTTGACGCTCCAGATAGAGGTCACAATCGCTTTTGCACCCGAATAGGCGAAGGCGCGCGCAAGACTGATAACCCCTTCGCCACGTTGTAATTTACCCACCCCTGTTTCGCAAGCAGAAAGGACGACCAAATCAGCATTGAGACGCAGATTGTAGAGGTCACGGACATACACCAATTCGTTTTGGATGGCGTCTTTCTGCGGTGCAAAAGCTAAATAGGAATAATCGCCTGACCTATCATCGGCTTTGGCGTGGGTAGCGAGGTGCAGGATGCGGGCTTTAGCGACCCCCTCAGTAAAACGGGTTACAGTGGCGGCTTTGCCGACGATGGCTTCGCCTTTGAGGAGTTGCGCGACTTTATAGGCTTCTTCGCCTGTGTATTTCAAAGGAGCGAGGGTTGTGGCATCACGTTCAAGGGCAATATCTGCATCGTTGCTGAATAAAGCGGATAATTGTAGGGTATCGCCTTCAAAGAAAGGCGCAAAAGCCATAAGCGGCACTGTTGGCGGCGTAGCGTGTTTCTTCTGCATCATTTCACGCAACAAGGTTGCTGAAAAACAATAACTGATGCGGTGGTCGCGGAGCAGATAATGATGCGTTTTGAAGCGCACGACTTCTTTTGGCGGCTCAACGAGCAATGCCTCAAAGGGAATATAACTCAAAATGCCGTCGGGAATGATGATCACCTCTTCCGTCAATTGTGCTTTGACAGGTGCGATGAGTTTTTGATACAACAGCGAAGCCGCATCGCTGTAACGCCTTGCGCCTTGTGAACGGTCAGTTGTCAAGGAGGTTCGCAACTGCCGAACAAGTGAATCGAGACCAAAATCGTTTTTAACGGTTGTTACTTCGTATTTGTCTTTACCAACCACGAAAATAGTTATCGTGCTGTCTCCTGCGAAGTATTCGAGTAGGGTTTGTTTGGGTTTTAATATCTCTTTTTGTACTTCTGAAACGGTCATTGTGCGGCGGTCATAGCGGAGGTGGTAGTAGTTGGGGTAGTTGCGTTTAAAATGGGTAATGAGACTATCGTATTGCTGCTGTAAGTTGAATAGTATGTTTGATTCAATAATAAAAGAACTGTCCATTTCGCTTACCCCTTCGCTTGTCATACTGTGCCGTTTCTTTTCATGCCATGTCATGTTTTAGCGAAGGTTCTGCTCCTTTTGAAGTAAGTCTTTTGGAATGCCAGAAAAACTGCGGGCATTATTTTCACGGACTGACTCAAAAAGAACAAGGGATTTAGCACGTTCCGATAAAGAAAAAGATTCCAGCAATAACTGTTTGTCATCCTTTACATTGGCTAAAAGTTTATTAGTGGCTAAGGCATTTTCATAAACGTCAAAATTACTTTGCATTAAATTGGCTTTTGACCCCTCAGTATAAATCGTTTTAAATTGCTCAGATACAGAAGCAATGGCTTGGTTGGAAATCTCGAATGCTTCGTTTAGATAACTTACTTCTTTGGTTTCGCTATATTTTCTTAAAAGAACTCGGCTATACCTCTTTAATGTTAATGAAAGGTTTATTATTATAAAAACCGAATCGAATTTGTAAGGTGTACGATAACGATTGGCTTTTAATGACTTTTTATAGGCTTCTACAGCTTGGTCAAATTGCCCTTTTGAAGCATAGATTTCTCCAACGATACTGTATGTTTCTGCCAGATTAGGATGTTCCTTTCCCAATGTTT
>JANMJN010001114.1:0-4260 GCA_031371355.1 Saprospiraceae bacterium | reverse complement strand
ATAAAAGTCAGTTTTTTAACGCCGAAAGTTCTGAACCAATGACCCCTATTTCAAGCCCCGCTTTTTTGGATTCTATCCGCGGCAAAGACGCTGTATATGGGCGTTATATGGGCGTGGCTTACGCAGAAGGCTATAATGTCGCGCGGACAATTGGTGTAAAAGATTTGTTTGATTTGGTTTAATTATTGAGACCACAGATTGGACTGATACGACTGATTTTCACTGATTTTTTTAAATCACTTGTAGAATCAAAAGAAAATCAGTGAAAATCTGTCAAATCAGCCCAATCTGTGGTCTAAAAAAAATCAAATCAAAAGATATTCAAATTGCAAAATAAGTGCAATCATGAGTAACAACATGTGTAAAGCCTCTGACATCGCAGACGGAATACGTTGAAAAGTCATAGATAGCAAAATACTAAGCGGAATAGAGATAATGAGCAATTGGTTTAAATCAATACTGTGTTGTGTAAGTGTTGTTAATCCGCAAAATAGCATGAGCCAATAGAGCATACTGATATATTTTTGAGCGGTCATATTCCGCCGACTGAAAAACTGTGAACTTGATACAATAGTCAGCATTAAAAGCAAAGCCGTTATACCGATTTTGACATATATCATAGAGCTGTGATAAGGAATAAAACTCATTAGCCCTGTGTTTTTGTAGAAATGCGCAGCAAAGAGAGGCATTTTATCTATCCAAAAACAATACACGCCCACCATAAAAACAGGAACAATCAGACCGATAAGGAACATAAAAAATTCCTTAAAACGAAAACCCCTGAGTATGCCGAGACATATTATACCCCAAAAAACGAGGAAAATATACGAAAAATGGAAAAGACTTGCCACGCCCAGCCATAAACCTGCATCAAAAATTCTGCCCGCCACATAATTATTTTTGTATGTATCAAAAAGGTTGTAAACAGCTATAATCAAAAATGTGTTGGCTAATAAAATGGACGATAACGGAAGGAAATCAGGCATCATACTCGTAAAAAAGCAATAAAAAACACCTGGTAATAAGGATACTTCAGTTGCAACACGATAACGCGCAATGATCTGATTGATAGCTGTTGCTTGAAAAAATATGAGCAAAAAAGCAAAAATTGCCGCCGAAATACTGAGGGGGGGGAAAAAAGAATAAACCAAATTGGTCAGAATACCTTGTTCACGAGGTACGATATTGAAAGTGCGAATAAACGTACTGGCTCGCATAATCGCAAGGTAAAAAAGCAACAGGATGTTGAGAAATTGTTGATTTGTACGAAAAAATGTCAGCATATATATTATCGTGAAAATAGAGTTGTTGGTCGTGAGTCGTTCTGTTAATCAAACGAACGTAAAAGTATCAAAATTCCTATAATATCCCGATAATTTCCTCTAATGTGTTTCGAGCCATGTCAGAATACTTAAAGTTTTTATATTTTTTATATTCCTTTAAAGCGGTTTGCATATCGAAATCGTCTTGTGATTGGCTGAAAAACTGATTTTTCTGCATTAATTCATCTGCCAAATATTGCTGTTCTGTCTGTCCAGGCGTCGGAATGAGCACTGCCGCTTTTTGCAAATAAACCAAATCCATAACCGAACTGTATCCGCTTCGGCAGATGATTACTTCACTTTCCAGCATTTTTTTATTTAATAAATCACTGGTTAACACATTGTGGACTTCGAGGTTAGGCATGGGTTCAATATTAGGATTATTTGCTGTATCAGTCCCCCGTACAAGTAGATATTGCTTGTTAAAATCCTTTTGTTCACGTAGTTGTTGTCTTATTTTTTTTTCAAAAATAGACCGTTGCGGTTCTGGTCCCGACAAGACGATGGCGGCATGATATTTCTTTTCAACGGGTAGTTTTTTAAACCGGCTTAATACACCTAAATATTTGATTTTTAAGTCTTTAGAAAAACTGCCATGCGACAATTCTCCTGCGAGATTAGGTATATTTTCAAAATCTGGAATCCAGCACTCATCAAATTTTTTAATACAAAACTGGTTAACAGCATTAACAATAGGTTGAAAAAAACGAAAAGGTATTAAAATATTGACTTGATGTGTCATAAATATCGAATGGGTTTTTCGGCTGAAAAAACCAAAGCGATTGTCTGAAATAACGACATCAACAGCTGTTGTTTTTAGAAAATTTTTCAACCAATAATGCTCTCCTAATGCCCCCCTCAGTATCTTTGGCATTTGGAACGCCATAGACAACATCATGGAACGAAACGGATAGCGAATATTGTAAGCCGGCAGTTTATGAATCGCCAAATCTGGATATTCCCGTTTCAATAAATCATAAGCCGCCCCGTCAGATGCCAAAATGACTTCTGCCCCTTGTCGGCGCAGTTCATCAATAATGGGCATACAACGTGTGGCATGACCTAAGCCCCAATTAAGCGGCGCAACGAGTATTTTTTTTGGAAGCGTCACGGTTTGTTAAAATGATTGAGCCAAAAAAGCGTTTAATATTTTTCACAATCTTAGGGATATTTTAATTCTTCCTTAGATTTAATTCATAAAAATTAAAATTCAATGAAAAAAATAGTTTTGGGTTTCCTTCTCCTTGCGGTTGTTGCGGTGTCTTCAAGCGGCTGTGGTATGTTCAAAAAAAGTTGTAACTGCCCTCATTTTGAAGCAAAAAAATAGTTGTTTGATGGCTGGCTTGTTCGTTGTTCTCTCTAAAAACCATTATATTTGTTGAAAAATAATGAAATGAAAATTCAGGATATCATCCATATCAATCCCGAAGTACAGTTTGGAACACCTGTATTTAAAGGTACACGTGTACCCGTTGAATATTTATTTGATTTTTTGGAAGATGGGCTTCCAATTGCTCAATTTTTAGAAGAGTTCCCTGCTGTTCAGCAAGAACAAGTTATTCAACTGCTTGAAATGACGAATAGGTTGCACAAATCACCTAAAATATTTGACATCTATGAGAGTATTGCTTGATGAAAACGTAACCAAACTTTTGAAAAAAGACCTTGAAGACGAACATGCGGTTTTTACGGTCAGAGAAAAAAGGTGGGATGCTTTTACAAACGGAGAATTATTAAAAAAAATGATTGAAGAAGGTTTCGACGTTTTTATAACCTTTGATCGTAATTTGTCAAAACAACAAAATTTTCGAAAATACCCCATTCCCGTCATCATCATATCGGCTTATAGAAGCTATTATGCCCGTATTATTCCATTAATTCCTCATTTAAAGGCTGCGCTACGTTCCCAATTGCCTAATGGCGCAACCGTCATTTCGGAAAAATATATCTAATTTTACTTAACTACTTAGTTGATTTATGAACGCTTTCAAACCCGACTACATCCTACTTAATCAATTCATCGAACAAGCCCTTTGGGAAGACGTGCATGAAGGCGATGTGACTGCCCTCGCTACAATTCCTGCTGACAAACGCGACAAAGCGGTTTTGAAAGTCAAGGCAAATGGCATTTTGGCAGGTGTCGAGCTGGCGCAACTGATTTTTAAAAAATGCGACCCCTCAGTAAAAATGTCCATTTCCCTGCATGATGGCGATAAAATGACCATAGGCGACATCGCTTTTGAAGTCGAATGTGGTACACAAGCTCTTTTGAAAGCCGAACGTTTGGTCTTGAATACCATGCAACGTATGAGTGGTATAGCGACTATGAGCCGAACTTACGCTGATGCTGTGGCAGATTTACCCGTCAAAATCCTCGATACACGCAAAACAACGCCGCTGATTCGGCATCTCGAAAAATGGGCGGTTAAAATTGGCGGCTGCGAAAACTATCGGCACGGCTTGTACGATTGGTTTATGATAAAAGACAATCATACCGATGCCAACGGTGGCAGTGTGGCAAAAGCGATTCAGAAAATTGCGGATTATAAAAAAACGCACCCCTCAGTAGCGAGCTATGGTGTAACAGTCGAAGTGCGCAATTTAGAAGAATTGCAAGCGACCATGACAGCCGGAAAAGGCATTGTGACCCGCATCATGCTCGATAATTTCGCGCCTTCTTTGATGACCGAAGCCGTCAAAATAGTCAATGGATCATTTGAAGTTGAAGCATCTGGCGGCGTTACGCTTCAAAATTTAAGAGAAATTGCTTTAACTGGCGTTAATTATATCTCATCTGGTGCATTGACGCACTCAGTCGTCAGCCTTGATTTGAGCCTAAAAGTCGTTTAGTAATGGATAATGGATAATGGATAATGGATAATGGATAATGGACAATGAGGTTGTCTCAAAAGGCAAATCGAAATTTTTAGTGCAAAAT
>JANMJN010001105.1:0-2180 GCA_031371355.1 Saprospiraceae bacterium | reverse complement strand
CAGCATTTTGTAATCGCTCAACGCGTGCTTGGATATCCATAAAGAATGTCCGCCCAATAGCGTCTTCAATATCGGAGAGTTGCACAAAGGCATTGTTTTTATAAAAATCACGGTTCAAACGTGTCCGTTCCCCTCTGGATAATGAGGGGTCTAAAACTTGCTGTTCGTGTGCATACCAAGCCATCGTAAATGTCTGATTTGCAGCCGCATACGAGTCGGGCGGTGGCTGATTGGTATCCAAATCCAAAACTTCGAGGAGTTGTCGGCGCACTTCTTTGGCTTGTTGAGGTGGCAATGTACCCCGCAATTTTTCACGCACTCTGTTTGGAATCGCACCCTCTCGAAACCAACGAATGCGACTGAGGCGCAACAAAGCGGTAAACCAAACATTGTTTTGCGCCCATTCCGTCAATTCGGCATCAGGAGCGATGCTTTCATCGTTGAGCAAAGTCGTGAGTTCGTAATAAATATCGGGATAAACGGCAGCCGCACACAACCACGCATACCCTGCTTTGCCGAGATAAAAGCGCAAATTGTCCATCATTTCGTCAAAATCATCTTCGTCTTCGCTCGTTACGGCTTCAACCGATGGCACAGAGACTTCTTGATGCACCGTTTTCCAAAAATCGGGTGTCCATACTGAGGGGGCATCCCATTGCGCCACAAGCGTTGCCAAACCCGCCGCCGTTGCGGGTACAACGGGGAAAAGTTGACACAATGCTAATTCTGCATTCGTCCATTGGGCGGTACTTTTGTTGCAAAGTAAAGCCACTTCCTTGAAATTGTCCACCAAATCCAATGTTCGATTCGACGGACGCAAATCGGGCAGTGCCAACAAGCCGTTTGGTTCACCAATAATCAACAGTTTTGAACCATCATATTCTGCTGCTAAACGTTCAACATTCGTAAAACTTGACGGTTCACGGCGGTCACGCCAACAGCGATAGGGGATATGGTCATAAAAAAACCACTCGACAGCGACATCGCGGCGACGCAACTCTGCACCTAAATCGGCATATAAACCAGCCAAATGGTCACGTGTATTTTTTTGTTCAATCAACAGAATATACTGAGGGGTGGTCTTGCGGCGACGGCGATGAAAAGTGGGCATGCCACCATTCCGAATCGTGGCTTTTATACTGAGGGGTATGTCCCAATCCGAAACAAAAGACCATTCTTTTTCGAGCAAAGGGCGCACCGCTTTGTCAATTTCGCTGGTATTCCAAATCCGTAAATCGTTTTGTGGGAAGCGCAACTCAATGCGAATCGGTCCACTTCGACCGACTGTTTTGGCAGGTTTCGCTTTGTGTTCAGCAGTTTGTTGTTTAGTAAGGATTTGAGACGATTCCGTCTGTTTTTCTTCTATTTTTACTTGTTTTTCAAGGTGTTTATCTTCTTTTACGGCTGTTTCAAGGTCAGTTGCAACTTGTTTTTGTTTTTTAATAAAATTATCAAACGTCTCATAAAAAATCTTTTGGTCTTCTTCTGAATGACAAAGCAGAGCTGCCAAGCGGTATTTCCATTCCTCGTCAGAGAAATTACGCCCATGATTTTTTGCCACAAAACGCGCCACACGCAGATGTGTATCTACGCCCAAAACAAATTGCTGCATGACGAGTTCGTCGAGCAATAAGTCCAATTGGAGCAATATGTAGTCGTTAGCCGAGTCCATTAATTTTGTTAAAATAACGTTTATTATAACTCTCTATTTGCATTTGCAAAGGTGTAATCAGCCTCGATAATGGCAAATCGTAAGCGTCTTTTTGTATATCGTTGAATAAAAGAGTAGCGTTAAAGAGTGTTTGATCTTTGTCTTCTACTAAAAAACTTTTTTGCCATTCGTCTACATCGTCAACGATGATATTATCCAATTGATTGAAATTGAATGCGTGATTTGGCATTTTTTGCTTCATTTTTTCAAAAACTTCATGTATAAATGGGTTGGGACGGTTAAAACTTGCAGAAAAAACAATGATAAGTCGCTCACTTAGGTCACGTTGCAACTCTTTTGAATAGGTATTGATATACCAATCGAGCAATGTTTCCAAGTATTTTTGCAAGGTTTCGTTGCGTATTGGGTTTTTAAAGTCTGTCCACTCCGAAAGGTTCAAGCGGTGGTGAATGACAAACAATTGCTCATCGGGCGGACGACGATTGAGTGCGCAAAGGCGGTTTGGTTC
>JANMJN010001056.1:0-6603 GCA_031371355.1 Saprospiraceae bacterium | reverse complement strand
GCCCTGCCCGACAGTCCGCCACAAACCATAAAAACAGGGATTGTCTAAAGGAATTGGCTGGTTTTGCGGGTTAAACCAATAACGGCTGATTGGATAAGGATTTTGACCCGACAAACACACCTCTGCATCCTCGAAATCGCCATTTGGCACGAGATTGACTTGCGCTTGACTTTTTAGCAAACTAAAAACAAGCAAAAGTGTAAAGCCGATGTGTTTGTTCCTTTTCATTCATTGCTGCTTGTTGGTTATTGGTTATTGGGGATTGGGGATTAGTTATTGGTATCGAGTAACCAATCCCCAATAACTAATCCCTAATCCCCATTTACTGAGGGGGTGGTGGACCTTTGCGTTTCAAAACCAAGCTATCAGCAGGATATTGGGCTTTCAAGCTGTCCATTTGCGCTTTTGCCCAGTTAATAAGGGTTTGGCGTTGAGCGTCTGTTAGTTTCGCATCTTGATGCATGCCTAAATAAGTGTATTCTGCCAAGGGCATTTCCTTTTTTTCTACTTGTTCAGCAATTTCATCAAACTTCTTATTCTGAACGGCTATGGGACGGGTGATAAAATTAGAAAAATTCAATTCCCGTTTGCCTTCATTAACATGGTCAGCTAACCACCATGCAGACGGCTGCACATTGGCATACCAAGGATAGCTTGTATTGTTGCTGTGGCAATCGTAACAAGCTACTTTAAGGATGGCTTCTACGTTTTCAGGCACTTCATATTTTTTTGAAACGGCATTCAGTTGGTCATCCGATTGATTTTTTTCTGGATGAATGAATTGAATGATGACGAAAACGGCTAATAAAGCCAATAAGATTTTCTTTACCATAAAATTTAGTTTAAATATTTAAATATTGGCAAGGTGTAAAGCCTACCAATCTTTCGTTTTACATTATTTTTTTAGCTGTATTTAACCTATCACTGACATTGTCCCAATCGATGATATTGAAAAGGGTATCTACAAAGTCGGCTCTTTTGTTGCGGTATTTGAGGTAGTACGCGTGTTCCCAAACATCAATGACTAAAAGCGGAATAACGCCCCATTGTGTAAGTTTTTCATGGTTTTCGCATTGCAATATCGTTAATTTTTTGGAATACGGCTGATAACCCAATATGCCCCAACCATTACCATCCACATTTTTCGACGTAGCAGCAATGTATCCCTTCAATTTGTCAAAACTACCAAAATGGGTGTCAATGTCCTTCAATAAATTGCCATTGGGTTCTGTTTTCTTATTGGTCAAATTCGTCCAAAAGATGGTGTGTAATATATGGCTTGAAAAGTGGAAGCCCAACTTCTTTGTCCAATAATCCACTGTCTCCATATTGTTCTCATCCATGGCTTTGCGTATCATCAGCATATCTTTATTCGCCGCTTTGACCGCACCGCCATGATGAAAAGTATAGTGCAGATGTACCGTTTCTTCATCCATATAAGGTTCAAGAAAATTCTCTTTGTATGGTAAAGTTAGAAGTGCAAAATTTCCTTTGTCATCTGTCAATTTATCAATGCCACTGCCTTCATTTGTTGCAGCCAACACACTGTTTTTAGGCAAAATGGATGCTCCGCCTATGATGAGGCTGTTTTGCAAAAAGGATTTTCTGTTCATAATAAATATGTTTTAATGATGAAGCCAAGAATGGCAGCCACTAAGATAACGTGTGGCTCTTTAATATTTTTATATTTCGTCAAAACAAAGGCTGTAACAACCGCAAAGACAACTGGAATAAATGTCACTACCCCCTCAGTATTGACAAAGGTTCGGTAAGCAATAATAACCACTGCACCCACTAAAGCACCAATAACACAAGCCGTAATGCCGTCAACAAAGGCTTTTATGGATTCATTTTTCGCTATTTCCTTGAAATACGGGGCAGGTATAACCGTCAAAAGATAACAAGGTAGAAAGGTTGCTAAAGCAGCCACACATGCGCCCGTCACCCCACCGACTAAATAGCCAATAAAGCCCACAGTTATTACAACTGGACCAGGCGTTATCATCGCAACGGCAACAGCATCTAAAAACTCTTTTTCGTTGAGCCAACCAAATTCATTGACAACGCCGCCGTGCAAAAACGGCACAATCGCCAAGCCACTCCCAAAGACGAAAGCACCTGCTTTTGTAAAAAACCAAGCAATATTCCACAGTGTTTTTTCGTCGGTTGTCCATAATATGGCAGGCAAAAATAGAAACAGAGCCGTTAATTTACCGCTTTTCAACCAAGCCGGTGGTGCTTTGATAAACATATACAACAAACCTGCGGCAATGAAGACCAAAACTTCTTCATTTTGTGTAATAACGGTCATTAAAAGTCCAACCGCATACAACGACCACAAAATCCAGTTCTTTTTAAAGGAGTCTGCCGTTATCTGTCCAAGTGATTTGGTTGTCAATTTATAGGAACTAATGGCAATAATGCCGATGACGGCTGCGCCAACGCCATAAAAAATCGCTTGCATCCAGTTCAAGCCACCGTATTCTTTGTAGGCGATACCCAACAGTAAAACCATAAAAAAAGAAGGCAACACAAAGGACACACCGACTAAAGTTGCACCCAAAACACCATAATGCACGAAACCCAGATAAATACCCAACTGCGCCGCCATGGGTCCGGGCGAGAGTTGCGCCAAAGCCATGCCTTCTTTGTAGTCATCTTCGGTGAACCATCGCCGCTTTTCGACCAAATCACGATGCATATAACCGACCAAAGCCACAGGTCCGCCAAAGCCCGCATAGCCTAAGTACAAAAAATATTTGACGATTGCCCAAAGGCTGTAAGGTGGATTTCTATTTTGTTCCATTGTATAGAAGTTTTGTTTTTAGACCACAGATGACACGGATTTGACGGGTTTACACTGAATTTTTTTGTCATCCTGTAAGGAACTAAGAAAAAATCAGTGTAAACCCGTCAAATCCGTGTCATCTGTGGTCTAAGCTAAATAAGCTGACTGATTTGTGCATATTGCAACAGCAAAACCGTTTTAGCGTCTTTGATGTCTCCTTTTTTCACCATGTCTAAGGCTTGTTGGAAAGGCATTTCTAAAACATCAATATCTTCTTCTTCGTGTTCTAAACCACCCCCCTCAGTAATTTTATGTTCTTGAGCATATTCGGCAACAAATAAATAAAGAATTTCAGTGACTGAACCGGGCGACATATACAATTCTAAAACCTTTTCGACGTGTGAAACTTTATAGCCTGTTTCTTCCTCCGTTTCGCGGCGGATACAATCTTCGGGATTGTCAGTATCTAAAAGTCCCGCACAGGCTTCTATCATCATACCTGTTTCGTTGCCGTTTATATAAGTCGGCATACGAAATTGTTGGGTCAGAATCACTGTCTTTTGTTCTTTGTTATACAGCAGAATAGCCGCACCATTGCCTCGGTCATAAGCCTCTCTGTGTTGGATTTCCCATTCACCATTTTTCTTTTGGTACTCGTAGGAGATTTTGCGGAGTGTGTACCAGTTATTGGATAGTACGTGTTTTTCGATGTTTCTAACTCTTGGATTCATAATTGTTTTTTTAAATTGAGCAACAAAATACAGGTTTTCTTGTATTCGTTGTAAGAAAGACACCCCTCAGTATAAAAACCGTATTTTCCAATAGACTTCAACATTTTTCCAATTGGAAAATAAGTTTGAATTTGGTTAAAATAGATAATTGTCACGGTACAGCAGCTATAATTTATCGTATAATTACCAATGAAATTTGAAGGATTTGAAAAAAGAAAAAAAGTCTGTTTATCTTTGGCAATTCTTGAAAACAATATAAATTGAAGTATGAAAGACTATCGAGTTATACAAATTGAACGATTAATCATTGATGGCGATGCCAAAACAGCCTTGATGCAGTTGTCACAGCTTTTTGAACAATTTGAATCGGATTTAGCCAATGATGCGCTGCTTTATTTAGGACAATGGAACAGCTATGAGCGTGACGTGACGCAAGGCGTTATACAGAGAGGTGGCACAGAAGTCGCTCGAATACAAAGGGCTACGCTTACCTTAAAGGACGAAGTGCAATCCATTCTGATGAGCAAAGGTCAAGTGCAACCACAACCGCCTGCCGATCAAACGCCAACAAAAAAAGCTGATAGGTTTAGCTACATTCTGGAAGACGATTTTGTGGACAATCGCAATGAATGGCTTGAACAACTGCCAGAAGAAGTCAATAATGAAGTGACTGCCAAATTTTATTTTGAAAAAAATCAATACTTTGTTGAAGGCACGGTTGAAGACAACAGCATGTATTATACAGGGTGTTTGTGTGTACTGGAACAAGACAAAGATTTTAAAATCGAAACAACCATCGAATGTCTGAATATTGAAGAAACAGGCTTTTTTGGATTAATTTGGGGCGGCAATACGGACATGTCAGGCTTTCACACTTTTTCATTAAGTTCAACAGGCTCTGTTTGTATTGATACAAACGACAACACTAAAGAAGAGTTAATTACACACCTTGGTTGGACTTTTTTTGCGCCTGTTAACGAAGGTAAAGGGACGAATGTATTGACCATTGAAAATGACAAACAAAAACTCAAGTTTTATGTCAATGGTAAACTCGCTCACATTCAAGCCTTTTTACCTTTTTATGGTAATGTTATTGGTTTTATTGTTTGTAATAAATTAAAAATCGCTATTAAAAACTTGAGAGTAGGCATTGCATAGGAGATACTGTTTATGTTCGGGGAACTTCGAAGTTCCCCGAACATGGTGTTCTAACTGAAAATCCTATTTTGATACTCACTTCATCTTTATCACTTCCGAACCCGCTAATAAGTATGCTCCCGAACCAAATACCTCCCAACTATCAGCACTAAAGTTGCGGCGCGGGTCTGCGCCAATCGGTTGCACCCATCCATATCTGCCTTCGGGTGAAACGAGTGTGTTGATGCCTTTCCAAGCCTTTTTTACTGAGGGGGTGTATGTCGCTTTGTCCAACAAACCATTGTTGATACCCCAAGCCATCGCGTAGCAATAAAAACCAGAACCGCTACCCTCTCCACCTGGATATGCCATTGGGTCGAGTAAACTGGCTCGCCATAGACCATCTGCTTGTTGCAGTGATTGCACTTTCGCTATCATGTCCTTGAACAATTGTTCATAAAAAGGACGTTTGGGATAGTTAGCTGGCAGTTCATTCAACAAACGCACTAAACCCGCTACGACCCAACCGTTGCCCCGACTCCAAAAGACTTTTTGACCATTGCCTTCTCGCTTGCCTTCACCTTGTGCATTCAACAAATACCTGTCATCGCGATAGAAAAGATGATCTTCTTTGTCGTACAATAAATCGTAACATTGCTGATAAAGGGAATCATTGAGCGTAAAATACTGAGGGGTCTGTAATGTTGTTCCCAACTTCGCCAAAGTAGGCGGTGCCATAAAAAGGGCATCGCACCACCACCACGTTATGCCGTGTTTTGTGGCTTCGTTGCCTTTCGTTGTTTGCAGTTTGGCAATAGAATCAAGCGTTAATTGAATCATGCGTTTGTCTTTTTTCAAACGATAAAGGTCAATATAGGTTTGTGAAACAGCAATGTCGTCGGCATGGTCAAAACGGTTGTGTGTCCGCCATTGATTGCGCTCACCAATTGCCATCAATGAATCTAAAATGGCTTGGGATTGTGTTGTCTCATAAGCGGCATAAACACCTGTATAAAATGCGCCGTTTGTCCAATCAGTTGGCGTATGCAACGGATGTTTTAATTGCCAATCAGTCACTTGAATCATTGTGTTTTTGATATAATTTTTATCAAAAACATCTAAAACTGGGTTTAAATAGACTGATAAAGGACAGTTTTTCAAGCCTCGAATACCGTCTGCAACGATTTCTGCATTGAACCTTGCGCCATCATAGTCGGGATGCGTATGGTCTTTTGGAAAAAACTGTTTTAGCACAGCTGCTTGACCTATTTCTTCATAAGCTACGGCTACATTTTTATTCAAAACAATAAAAAATGCGCCTTCTTGTTCTGCTATTTGTTGCGCCCACAAGGCGTAAGAGTCATTTGACAGTTTGACTTTCCCATTTTTATCCCAATCATTGCGTGGCACGAGGGAGCAAACAATAGGAATAGCCCCTTTTGCTTTGGCTTCTTTGACATATTTTCGCATATACCAACCGTAAGTATAAACGGTTTCTTGCACTTTGCGAATCGGGTTGTAAATGTCTTTTGACTCGTCGCCGATACCTCTGATAGTGCCGCGTGCACGAGACGTATCATCCAGTGGCGCAGGGTCGTTGTGACCGAATTGCATGATGACAAAATCACCTGCTTTGAGGTTTGTGAGAATTTTATCCCAACGTCCGTCTGTCAAAAAAGTGCGGCTGCTGCGTCCGCCGATTGCATGGTTTTCAATAGAAATTCGATTGGTATCAAAATGTGGTTTGATGACCGAACCCCAACCCCAAAGGCTGTCTGTGCCTTTGCCGCTGCCATTTTTAACGGTTGAGTCGCCGATGAGGTAGAGCGTGGGTTTGTCTGTTGTGAAGCGAAAAGCCGTGAGTAGGCTGATAAAGAGTAAAAGCCCGATAAAGGGAGCCTGTTTTTTCATCTTGTTGTTATTTTTGACAGCAAAATACTATTTTAT
>JANMJN010001042.1:0-4306 GCA_031371355.1 Saprospiraceae bacterium | reverse complement strand
TTCATTGATGGATTTACAAGGATAAAATTGCTTTTCTTCAATTATTATTTACATTATGGCTTAAATCAACGTCTTGAAATACGCGCCAAACTCCGCAATTGTCATTGTTCCTTTATCGCCATCGCCTTGTTTTCGGACAGAAACCTTACCTTCTGCTACTTCTTTTTCACCCACGATAAGCATAAAAGGCACGCGCTTCATTTCAGTGTCGCGGATTTTACGTCCGATGGTTTCGGCACGGTCATCAACAAAGCCTCTGATGTCAAATTCTGCCAATTGGTTCAAAACGTCTTTAGCATAGTCGCCAAAACGGTCAGAAATGGGCAAAATAGCTATTTGGTCAGGTGTCATCCACAATGGAAATTTACCTGCACAGTGTTCCGTCAACACGCCGATAAAACGTTCCATCGAGCCAAAAGGTGCTCGATGAATCATCACAGGGCGGTGCGTTTGGTTGTCTGCACCGATGTATTCCAATTCAAAACGGTTTGGCAAATTGTAATCCACTTGGATTGTACCCAACTGCCAAGAGCGTCCGATGGCATCTTTGACCATAAAATCGAGTTTAGGACCATAAAAAGCGGCTTCACCGTACTCAATGACAGTTTTCATGTCCACTTTTTTAGTGGCTTCGATGATGGCAGTTTCGGCTTTTTCCCAAAGGTCATCAGAACCGATGTATTTTGAACGGTCAGTTTGATGACGCAATGAAATTTGAGCCGTGTAGTTGTCAAAGCCCATTTTTTCCAAAACATATTGCGTCAAATTAATGACATCAATAAACTCGGCTTCCAGCTGTTCAGGCATACAAAAAATGTGTGCATCGTCTTGAGTAAAGCCCCGAACGCGCGTCAAACCATGCAATTCACCTGTTTGTTCGTAGCGATAAACCGTACCAAATTCGGCAAAACGCAAAGGTAATTCCTTGTAAGAACGAGGGCGATGACCGTAAACTTCACAGTGATGTGGACAGTTCATGGGTTTCAAAAGGAAAACCTCACCTTCGCGTGGCGTTTGAATGGGTTGAAACGAATCCGCACCATATTTTTGCCAGTGACCAGAGGTTTCATACAATTTTTTGCTACCAATATGCGGTGTAATAACCGGTTGATAACCGCGTTTGATTTGCTCTTTTTTCAAAAAATCTTCCAAACGAGACCGCAAAGCCGCGCCACGTGGCAACCAAATAGGTAAACCAGCGCCTACTTTTTCAGAGAACATAAACAATTCCAACTCTTGACCGAGTTTGCGGTGGTCGCGTTTAAGGGCTTCTTCGAGCATAGCCAAATGGTCTTTCAATTCCTGTGCTTTTGGGAAAGTGATGCCATATATACGTGTCATTTGTTTGCGATTTTCGTCGCCACGCCAATAAGCACCGGCGACTTTCATCAGCTTAATCGCTTTGATCCCCTCAGTATTTGGTATATGCGGACCCTTGCAAAGGTCTGTAAAGTCGCCTTGTGTATAGAAAGTGATGTCGCCGTCGTTTAAACCTTCCAACAATTCGAGTTTGTACTCGTCGCCTTTTTCTGTAAAATACTGAATCGCATCGGCTTTTGACACGTCTTTGCGGATATATGGGCTCTTTTTACGTGCCAATTCGACCATTTTCTCTTCGATTTTTTGAAAATCGTTGGTCGAAAGAGATTTGACACCCATATCTACATCGTAATAAAAACCTGCATCAATGGCAGGTCCGATGCCAAATTTTGTGCCTGGATACAATGTCTCCAAAGCTTCTGCGAACAAGTGCGCCGAAGAGTGCCAAAAGGTTTTTTTTGCTTCGGGGGCATCCCATGTGAGGAGTTCCAAAGAAACATCTGCCTCAATCGGTCGTGTGAGGTCACGGACTTCGCCATCAATTTTTGCGGCTAAAACTTTATTTGCCAAGCCCATAGAGATGCTTTTGGCGATGTCAAGTGCGGAAGAACCGCTTTCGTATTGTCGGATATTACCGTCTGGGAATGTGATGTTTATCATAAAAACGCCTATCGTTATTGAGTTATGTGGTGATTTTAACGGAAAATACTGTGAATTGGTTACTTGGTTATTGGGGATTAGTTATTGGTCAATTACCCCAACTATTACCGAATCCCTAATAACTAATAACCAAATAGGGCGCAAATTTAGGTTTTTTATTAAAAATATTGATAACTAATACACTTTACATTAGATGTATTGGAAAAGCAGTAATTTTTCTTGTTCAAAAATGGAAAATTAATTATATTTGTTTCGGCTTTTGGATTGGATGGTTAATAATTTGTCTGCTTATTTTTCTCATTTAAAACAAAAGTGTTTCAGCCAAATCATTATTTTTAACATTAAAACACAAACAAATGAAAAAGGGCATTCATCTCCGTTTCGTCGCGACCTACGCGCTCTGTTTCCTTTTTATCTTTCAAACAACTGCTCAACAACGCTATATCGGCGTTTGGCGACAAGGTAATGATGGTAATTACCTTTGGTCGGGCGTAGATTGGAATAATTTTAACGCCAAATGGGCGGAATTAGCCAAACAGAACCTGCGTCTCGTTGACATCGAAACGTATGTCGAAAACGGTAAACGATTGTACAGTGGTGTTTGGCGACAAGGTAACGATGGTTATTTTTTGTGGGCAGGTGTGGATTGGAATAATTTTAACGCTAAATGGACGGAGTTATCGAAGCAAAACTTACGCCTTGTTGACATCGAAACGTATGTCGAAAACGGTAAACGACTTTATATCGGTGTTTGGCGACAAGGCAACGATGGACATTTTCTTTGGGCAGGTGTGGATTGGAATAATTTCAATGCCAAATGGACTGAATTAGCCAAACAAAATTTACGCCTTGTTGATATCGAGACATATACTGAGGGGGGTAAACGGCTTTACATCGGCGTTTGGCGACAAGGCAATGATGGACATTACCTTTGGGCGGGTGTGGATTGGAATAATTTTACAGCAAAATGGAATGAATTGGCAAAACAAAACCTACGTTTAATCAATATTGAGACATATACTGAGGGGGGTAAACGGCTCTATATTGGCGTTTGGCGGCAAGGTTCGGATGGCTATTATCTTTGGTCGGGTGTAGATTGGGAAAATTTCACGTCTAAATGGGCTGAAAACAATACTAAAAATTTGCGTTTGGTTGACCTTGAAATTTATGAAGATGACTGCCCAGCCAAATGTACAAATACTGTTTTGATGCCTGATGACCCTAAAACGGAGGGACGTGACGGTTATGATTATTACATAACAGGCAGCAAACTTCACTGTGAAGAACAACCAGATAAATGCGCCGCCACGATTAGTGACGTTGGCTATCATTGGCCTAATATCAAGTACGGTTCGCAGTATTATGTCAATCTTTCAGCCATATACGATGCTAAAGACCCCATTTTGACCCTGCCTTTCAAAGAAAACAGCAGCGATATGAGCCATAATGGCTGGCGATATGGCAACGGTGGTTGGCATCATGCCTTGGATTATAGCCGAAAAGACGGTAAAACATTTCAAGTCCGAGCGGCAGCAGCAGGAAAAGTGATTCATGTGGGTTGGGATATGTGGTCAGGGGGGACGGTTGTTATGAGCCATGATGCAGGAGGGAAAAAAGATGTTTATCGCACCATTTATATGCACCTTCGGAGTGGTGCTGACAATGACTGCAATTTGGCTTGGACAAAAACAATGGCGTGGTTTAAAAAGCAAACAGATAAAGACGATTATTCTGAATATCTCGACGCAACGGGTTGCCCACAAGATAAAACGAAGCGTAAACCAAGTGAACCACATTGGGGCACAAATACACAGACTTTAGACGCTAATTTGGTTGGTAAAAACCTAAATGCGGGTGACTTTTTGGCATGGGCAGGTTCGACTGGACCAGGAGGTTGTGGTTGTATGGGTGGCAATGGGACAGGTCCGAATACACATTTACATATTTTTTTCGCACATCGCGACCCAACGGATAATAAGTGGTACTTTTTTGACCCTTATGGTATTTATGCAACGCCTGATTGTTACCCAACGGCTGTTGATGGTTCTATAAATACGTCGTGTGCACGTTATCCGATTGCATGGAAAGGCGGAAAGCCCTCTTTTGCGAATTAATTTTAAGCCACGTAATTTCAATTTTTTAAAAAACAATGGTCGGATACTGAGGGGGGTATCCGACCATGCTTTTTCTATAATACTTTGACAATCAAGTAATTAAAATCATTCTGCCATCGCCTTTTCAGGTACTGCCGTAAAAGAAGCCGAGTTATATTCCCGATTCATCGTTGCAATCGTATCAAGACTAATGCTTTTAGGGCATTCCGCTT
>JANMJN010000251.1:0-3807 GCA_031371355.1 Saprospiraceae bacterium | reverse complement strand
TGCTGATATTGGTTTTGAAGAAATAGCTCTTGACCCTGAACATCATACATGGAAAGATTTGGACAAATACTACAAAGAAGTCATTTTAGTTCAACATTTGAATAAAGACTATACTTCTAATTTGAAGAACATGGCGTTTTTTCACCTCATTGAAGGTTATAAAATAAATGAAAACGCAGATTTAAAGTCCGTCGAGTTTTAAATAAACGAACAGGCAAACATGCCCTATTTAGCTCAACCCAAAATGCTTTCACTCTGTTTAGACCGAGTGAAAGGGCATTGGGAAGAATCACGTATTACTCAATTGGCTGAAAATGTGCGGCAAAAGCAAATTGCATCTGTTCAAGAAAGATTTGCGAATAAACCTGATGTTATCAAAAAGAAAACAGACGAATACAACCAATATTTGACCTACTCAAAAGATTGATTTTCAATCAAATATAAAACAAAACGGCTGCCGCTTATAAGTGGTAGCCGTTTTATTTTACAATCAGAAATGATTGAATTATTTGTTAATGAACTTTGCTTTCCGTTTTTCTACAAAAGCCGATGCACCTTCTTTAAAATCATCTGATTTTGAACATTTACCAAACTCAACGACCTCTCTAAAAAAGCCAGCATCGCCACCTGGATCAAAGAATGCATTGACCGATTCTATGACTTTTGCAATCGCAAAAGGGGCTTTTGTCGCTATTTTGGCAAGTATTTCCTTTGCTTTTGCCACCGTTTGACCTTCTTCAACCACATGATTGACTAAGCCAATCCGATACCCCTCAGTAGCGTCAATCATATCCGCTGTCATCATCAGTTCTAAGGCTCTCCCTTTGCCGACGAGTTGCACCAAACGTTGCGTGCCACCATAACCGGGTATGATGCCGAGGTTCACTTCTGGTTGACCAAACTTTGCATTGGGTGAAGCGATGCGAATATGACAAGCCATCGCCAATTCACAACCTCCGCCGAGTGCAAAACCATTGACCGCCGCAATAACGGGCTTGTGAAAACGCTCAATGCTTTGGAAAATATCCTGTCCACGCTGTGCCATTTGCTCGCCTTTGCCTTCTAAATTTAGAAATTCAGAAATATCTGCACCTGCAACAAACGCCTTTGGTCCCGCACCTGTGATGATAACGCCTTTTAAATCCGTAATTTGTTTGAAATCGCTTTCAAAAAAGCTATTTAGTTCAGACATTGTTTGCTGATTCAAAGCATTGAGTGCTTTTTCGCGACTGATTGTCAGTGTTATTATACCGCCGTCATTTTCAACGATTATATTTTGATAATTCATTTTATTTATTCGTTAAATTGTTATTCGGATATTCGGGGATTTGCGGATTTGGAAACGATTTCAAACGAATTCCCAAATACCGAATACCCGAATACCAAAATTAAAAGTCTTTTCCATAATTTTCATAGCCAATACGACCCATATGCTCAAATTTTCGAGTCACTTCATTTGCCAACTCTTGTTTGTAGGCAATGACTTTATCTTGCAGGATTTTATCACTACTGCCTAATATTTGGGCAGCTAAAATAGCGGCATTCTTGGCAGCATTGAGGGCGACTGTTGCGACGGGCACACCATTCGGCATTTGTAGAATGGAGAGAATGGAATCCCACCCATCTATAGAGATTGATGCTTTGATAGGTACCCCAATGACGGGTAAAGGTGTTAAAGAGGCGACCATACCCGGCAAATGTGCCGCACCACCTGCTCCTGCGATGATGACTTTTACCCCGCGCGTGTGTGCTTCTTTTGCGAAGCTGAACATCCTATCGGGTGTCCGGTGCGCTGAAATAAAGGTGATTTCAAAGGGGATGCCGAAACTTGTGAGTAACTCGGCGGCTTGTTTCATAACAGGTAAATCTGAATCTGAACCCATAATGACGCTAACGTGGACAACTTTCATCTATTATATTGTTGAATTGTTATATTGTTGAATTGTTGAATTGTTTAAAACCGTATAGCCATATAACAATACAGCCATACAACCATACAGCCATACAGCCATAAAAATTATTTTTTGATAAATAAGCGATACAATGACGTACCTATGAGCACAAAACCGACTGCAATCATCGCATAATCCCAAGAACTGCGCTCGGGTTGTTGCCATTTTGAATAAATAATTATAGCAGCAATAGCTATATAAACATACTCCATGTATTTCTTATTCATACGTATTTTTTTTAAGCAATGATGCGTAATTCGTTCTTTAAATTTAATGCTATTTCAACGGCTTTTTCGACGTTTTTGTTCAAAATTGTCACATGACCCATTTTGCGAAAAGGCTTTGTAATGTGCTTGCCATAAAGGTGAACATGTACTCCCTCAGTATTGAGCGCTTTTTCAAAGCCATCAACGACCGCTTCACCTGTGTAACCTTCTGCGCCTACTAAATTGAGCAAAACCGAAGGCTTGCGAATTACTGTTGAACCCAGAGGTAGATTCAAAATAGCCCGTAAATGTTGCTCAAATTGTGATGTTTCGGTCGCTTCTATGGTGTGATGTCCTGAATTATGGGCACGTGGTGCCACTTCATTGATGAGCAATTGACCGTCTTTTGTCAGAAATAATTCGACTGCCAAAAGACCACACAGTTTGAACTTCTTTATCAATTGTTTGGCTAACTTTTGCGCCGCACGTTCTATGTTTTTAGGAATAACCGAAGGACACAATTGATAATCTAAGAGGTTTGCCTTTGTGTCAAAAACCATTTCTACTGAGGGGTAAGCTACGACTTCTCCCGATTCATTTCGAGCAACAATGACAGCGATTTCTTTCTCGATTTCGACTAATTGTTCAATTAAACAGGGTTCTTCGGGTAGTTTTTTGATGTCTTCAACTGTTTTTAAAATCGAAACACCTTTACCATCGTAACCACCACTTCTTGATTTCCAAACGCAAGGCAACTGAACCGCCCCCTCAGTAATTTTATCAAAAAGCTGAAATTCTGACGTAGGCAATTTGTATTTTTGATAAAATTGTTTTTGCAAACCTTTGTCTTTTATCATTTTTAAAGCCCTTGAATTAGGATGTACTTTCACACCTTCTTTTTCTAAAACCGTCAAAGCTTTGACGTTAACATGTTCAATTTCAATGGTTAACACATCAACCAAACGCCCAAATGCCAAAACATCTTCGTAGTTATTGAAATCACCTACAATGAAATGTTTACAATACGATTGTGCGGGAGACCCTTCCCTATCCAAAACATAAATCTCTAAATCCCAATCTGCAGCTGCTAAACACAACATCTTACCCAATTGTCCGCCACCCAATATGCCTACTTTTTTCATTAATATTATTCGTTAATGGTCTAAAAATTGTTCTTTAAAGTCATTTCCTCCTTCTGTAAGGACATTTGCTGTTTACTTATCTCTTTTCAATCCCAATTTTTCACCTTCTTCTAACATCATTTGAAAAGCCTTTTCGTATTCATTTGGAATGATACCGTCTAAAATCGCTTCACGAATGGCCGTTTTGATAATGCCAACTTCACGCGATGGTTGAATATTGAATGTTTCCATAATTAACTCACCTGTAATCGGTGGTTGCCAATTGCGGATGCTGTCTTTTTCTTCAACTTCAAGACAACGCTGTTTCACAACTTCGTAATTTTCGAGATAACGAGCGACACGTGCGGCTTGCTTTGAGGTAATATCCGATTCACACAATATGAACAAGTCCTCTAAATCGTCTCCAGCATCAAAAAGCAAACGTCGAATGGCAGAATCTGTAATATTTTCATTGGTCAAAGAGACAGGACGATGGTGCAAACGGACGATTTTTTGCACATATTTCAT
>JANMJN010001011.1:0-8358 GCA_031371355.1 Saprospiraceae bacterium | reverse complement strand
GACAGAAGAAATATCATTAATGCCAATTGCAGAAGACAAGTCGAAGCCTAAATTCGTCCAAGTACCCGCCGAGTCAATCGTTGCATCCGCTTGTTTGTTGCCTTGGGTTGCACTGACCAATTGCAAAGTCACTTTTTGACCCACAGAACCCGCAGGAGCCAATACTTGAATATTCATTTGCGGTGCAGTAGCCGTTACGGTAAAACCAGTTGGCAAAGCACCTGTTAAAGAAGAGATAGCCGTTGTACCCCGTACAAACTTTCCGACATTCGCACTATTGTTTGTTGTATTGACCGTTGGGTTCGCCACAGGCGTATAAGTGCCCGTTGAGCTTGTCCACGTCATTTTAGCAGTGGTTTCGAAGTCTTCAAGCGCAGGTTTTTCCGTAAATTGCCAATCATCTAAGTAATAAATGTCGCCCCCAACACCAGAACCAACCCCTGCATTGAAGAATAAAACAGCTCTCGTATTGCCCGTAAATGTCGAAGCACTAAAATCAGCACCCGCATCAATCCATTTATTTGTCATGGCTGCCGTGATAGGGAATGAAACCTCTTGTGCCGTGCCGCCTTCCAATTTCAACAGAAGGTTTCCCGCCTTAGGTGCCCACACCTTTACACGCATATAACTGGCTGCTGTAAGGTCAATGGCAGATACATTAGCATGAACAAGAGCCGCATACGCATCGCCCTCAACATCTATGTACTTACCAACCTTCGCAGAAGTATTGACACCCGTTGGGTCAGGATTGGCAACAACCGACAATTGATCCCATCCATTGTCATAATTGGCATTGCGTTGACATTCATAATCGTCAATAATTGTTTTAATTGGCGCAACGCCTGAACACGCATCGGCTGCCGATTGAACGATATTGTCAATCCAAAACGTATCTTTTTTAGAATTGCCTACACCAGCGTCGAAAAACAAATAAAGTCTGTTGAGCGAGTCAATATCTTTGGCGCCAAACATATCGATATTGTACTCTTGCCAAGCACCTGTGACAACAATTTGCTTTTGTACTTCCTTTGCGCCTTTCGGTCCTTCAAATTTGAAAATTAATAAGCCCTTTTTGTTGGCTAAAACTTGGATTTTGAACCTATTATTGGTTTTTAAATTGACAGGAGTGGCAAATTGCGCCCCAAAAAGACTGTAAGCCGCAGAGTCTTTTTTGATGTACTGACCCACCTTTGTTGAGTTGTTGACTATGTTGGGTTTTGGGTTGTTCACAACGCCACTCCATGTACCGTCGCTGGCGACCCAATTGAGTGAAGCCGTTCCGCTTTCAAAAGTTTCATTAATTTGGGCTTTCATAAAGCCAACTGCCATGAGCAGTAATGTAAAAGAGAGTAGTATTTTTTTCATAATTAAAACGATTTGGTTAAATAATACTGGTTTTTGAATAAGAATTTAGTTTATAGATGATAATGTAAAATGTAAAATGTAAAATGTAAAATAATTATCCTCTATAAACCCTTGATTAGTTTCTCTTTTTTTATAAAATTTGACCCCCTCAGTATGAAGACATAAAAACCATTGGGTAAATCCGTCGTTTCGACAGAGACTTGGTTTTTGCCTGACGGTAAATTTTTATGTTGAAAAACGGTTTTTATGACTCGTCCGGTCACGTCTGTAATGTCTAATCTTACCGTTTCTGTTTTTTGTAAATCAATGACAATCATTGTTTTATCTGAACTTGGATTTGGGAAAATGGATAATCCCACCCCCTCAGTTGCTTCGTTCCTCGCAAGCACATCTTTTGTAGCAGTGGCATCAGGTACAAAGCCAATCGCATCCAAAGCAGGTTGAATTTCAGGGTTTGACATAAAAAGTCGCCACAAAAGCCCCGTCCGATGGTTCTCAATCATACCGATTATGGGTCCTTGGTCAATAGCCAAATATGACGTTGCGAACCAATTTTGACCTAAATTGAAAGCATCGTAAAAGCCATATTTGCCCCAAAGCCGCTCGCCTTGTGTGCGGTAAAAATATTTCAAAGCCGCCATGCTTTGCGTCGGAGCGTATGGCATCGAACTCAAAGCCGCTGTTGGCGAAATCGTTCCATTGTCCGTTGATTGAAGCGGTGCATGCGCCAAATAGCCTGAAGGGTCGTCACTTGCCGTTAAGCCCCAATTATCGGCTGAATAACCTGTTTTACTGAGGGGGTTGCTTTTGCAATACTCCCAATTGATGAGGGTTTGCGCGACGTTTTGGTGCCAATAATTGGCGTAAGCATCCTTTTTACGGCGTGGGTCAAAGCCCAGATAGGAATAATGTGCAAAAAACAACGGACCACCCGCCAACGGACCCACTTGCAGCGTATGCCCGTAATACGTTTGTCCATTCCGATAGTTGGGACTACTCGCCCAACCTTGATGATAAAGATTGGCGGGAATACCCTTTGTCGGTGAAGCTACTGCCAAAATGTAAGTAATCAGTGCCTCATAATAGCCACGTAGTTGAAAATTGATGCGCCAGGTGTAGTTCGGCGAGTAATGCCAATACAGCACATTTTCATTGTTTCTTCGATAAAATTGCCAATTTACGCCTTGCCAAAGTTCTGTTATACTCTGTCGAATCGTCGCTTCTTCTGTTGTTGAACGGTTAAAATATTGACGTGCGGTTAACAATCCTTGCATTAAAAAAGACGTTTCGACCAAATCGCCGCCATTGTCATATTGACCAAACGGCTGCACATTACCCGTTTGACCGTTCATCCAATGCGGAAAAACACCTGCGAAACGGTCAGCTATTTGCAAAAAAGACAGTAATTTGAGCATATAATCTACCCCCTCAGTACGCGACACCCAACCACGTTCGACAGCAACCACCCAAGCCATGACACCAAATCCAGTGCCGCCGGTTGTTACGATATCGCCCGAAGTATTGCGTTCTCGTGCCATACCTGAAACAGGATGTTGAAATTCACGGAAATAACGAAACGAGTAGCGTTGTACCATCTCCATCAAGCTGTCATCGGGCATCGGATGCACATATCCAGTTGCCGGTGATGAAAAATTGGAAACAGCACCCGCCGTACCAACCGCTTTCACCTTATATATGAGTGAGAAATTGGTGCCCAGCGTCCTAACAAAATCAATCAGCATCGTATCGCTCACTGTTTTGAGTGAATCGAACCTTGCACCCCCATTTGTTGATCGCCAAATCTGATAATTTTGAACATTTGAGACAGAAGCCCAAGACAATTCCACATGACTATCATAGCCAACTGCTACCACATTTGTCGGTACAGACGTAGTTTGACCCCTCAGTAAAAAGGGCATAGTAAAGCAAATAATGACCATTAAAATGGAAGAAATATGAGTGCGAAGTAGCGTCATGTTGTTTGGTATCTGAATTTCAAATCGTTCTTGTTGTTATTCGATTTTTTAAAATGATTATTGGAAAATCACTTTTAACGCCGAATTTTTATGAACCAAAGATAAGCTATTGCCAAACCAAATGCTAATATTTTACCTCACTATGACTACACCAAACGTATTTAAACCACATCAGTCGTTATTTTGTACCCGATTGGCTTATTTATAAAACCTTGAATGTCAATATTTTGGAAAAATAATGTTTTTTCAAACAAAAAAAGCCACCTCATGGTGGCTAGAATAGTTGGAAAATGAAATGTATTTTTTTTTATCAACCAATCAATTCTTCAATGAGTAACTCTTGGGAATCAAACTTAAGTCTATTAATATTTCAAAATAAACTCTGTCAAATTATCGCTGTCGTGCAAAGCCAATTTTTTACGCAACCGATACCGCTTATTCTCAACACCTCGAACAGAGATATAAAGCAACGGACTGATTTCTTTTGAAGTCAAATTCATGCGCAAATAAGCGGCAAGTTTCAAGTCACCAGGGGTCAAATCGGTGTATTCCGTTTTCAATCGTTTCAAAAAATCTTCATGGACTTGGTTGAAGTTTTCTTCAAAAACAAGCCAATTTTCTTCGCTAGAAAGGTTGTTTTCTATCATTTTTTTCAATTTGGTATAATGTTTTTCAGGAAAACGGGTGCTGTGTTCTGCTTTTATGTCTTCCAGTTCGTCTTTTATTTCAATCAAAATTTCATTTTTGCGGATAATACCCATCGTCGAATTAGCCAGTTCTTGACTTTTGTTGATGATGTCGAGATGCAATTTTTCGTTGTCGGCTTTGATGCGTTGTTGTTCCAGTTCACGAAGCATCTGCGCTTCAAGGTGCAAGCGTTGATTATCGAGTTGAATTCTATGGAATTTTAGGAGTAGAAAAACAAGGCCAATAACAGCCAAAAAGTAGCAAATTTTTGCCCAAATCGTTTCATACCAATGTGGTTTTATCTCAAATTCTATGGCTGTTTCTTCTGCGGTAATATCATTTTTCAAACGAAAAATGTGTTTTCCCGCCGATAAATTGGCAAACTCATACGATGTTGCAGACTCCCAAGGCGACCAATCGGTTGAGTGATCCGTCAAAAAATAACTGTATCGGGCGGCGTCTGTAAAAAAAGGTAGGCTCACATCAATACGCAAAGCACGATAATCAGGCGACAGTCGCAGCAATGTTTGAGCAGAATCGGAAGGATAAAAATGGAACGAAGCACCGTCCTTAGCAAACAAACGAATGATTGGTTTGGGCGTAAAATCAATATTTAGCGGTATGCTTTTTTTGTTATAAATAGCATAACCATCGTCTAAACCGAAAAGATAACGGCTGCTGTCCAATGCAATGATGGTTTCGTAGTCTGTAATCAACTTTAAACGCAAGCGAATAGCGGTTTTGTCCTTCCCCAGTATTTCCACAAAATCGGGGTGGATTTTCATAAAATCACTACCCAAACCACCATTTAATTTACAATTTTCAAAGCCTTTGTTGTCAATTTTACGAAAATCTGCTTTGTCATTTCCATACATATAATAGGTGTCGTCGGCTTTGATATAAAATTCATTGCCTATTTTGGTAAAATAATACTTGACGGCATTGCCTATTTTCATCGGCATAGCCCCCTCAGTATTTTCAAAATTCCCATTGATTTTGAGCTTAAAAAGCTGATGGTAAGCATTGATTGCCCACAGATTGCCCGCTGCATCAAAAGCAATTTTCTTAACAGGTTCGCTGAAATTGTTTATTTTTTTCAAAACTGACCATACGCCTTTGTTTTTTTGAAAAACAGCAATACCAGTATAAGTGCCTTGTAAAATCACGTCTTTTACTGAGGGGTGTCTTATGGTACACCAACCGCCAGTGACTTCTGAAATTTTGGACAATTGATTGTCATTATTCAATATAAAACTACCGCTATTATGCCCGATAAGTAATTGATTATCAAGTACTTTTAAATCCCATACCTGCCCTTGCGTGCCATTGAGCAAAGTAAAGTTTTCAGTAGAAGCATCTGTTTTGTAAAACAAGCCTTGATTTGTGCCAACAAACAATTTTTCTTTGAAAATAGTGGCAGCATAAACCGCCCCAATTTTGCCACTTCGGTCTTGAAAAAAGGTCAAAGGTGCGGTTAAATCCATCAAATCAATGCCTTTGTCGAGCCCGAGCCAAAGGTTTTGCGTGCGGTCTTCGTGCATCGAAAGTACCGTATTGTTCTGCAAACCGTTCTCTTTGTTGATGTGTCTAATAGTGGAACCATCGGGTCGCAACAAATAAATTCCGTTTAAAATCGTCCCAAAAGCATAGTTACCATTGGCGAAACGTAGCCCTTTATTGAGTTGAAAATTGCGTGAAAGCCCTTGTGCTGCCTCCGACCAAGCGCTAAAATGTTTGTTTTCAAAGACAAAAATGCCATCGCGGACAGTCCCGATGAGGAAGCCATCGTGCCCATAAGGTAAAATAGTAGAGATAATTTTTTTAGCTAAAAAATCACTGCCTTCTATGAATTGAAATTCATTGGTCGCCGTCAGTTCATAAAGCCCTTTTGAAATGACAGGCAGAATGAGTCGCCCATTGACTTCGTGCAAAAACATGATGTTGTCAGGCGGACTCAATACATTTATGTCGTGAAAATCGTATTTGTAAATCGTTGAGAATGACTGGAAGTAAACAGCTTGTGGCGTAACAACGATGTGCCAAATTTCTTCGCGTTTTACTTTCTCAAATTTGACATTTTTACTGAGGGGGGTATATTCGAGGTTGCCAAAAGCGTTTTTTTGAAAAAAGCCAAACTCTGCAAAGCCTCCTGCATATATCCGTCCATGCTCATCTGCAGCAACAGAGCGGATAATTTGTTTGTTCGGCAAAGGTAAAGTTGACCATGTTGTGCCGTCAAATCGCAGGAGTCCGTCACCGTTTCCAAAAAACATTTCGCCGTCAATGGATTGGGTGATAGACCAGTTTTGATTTTGGGCGTGGTAATCGTTTTTAGTGAAATTGAGGGTGCGTGGCACTTCTTGGGCTGCCGTTTGGTTGCCCACTAATGTAAAAAATGCAAATAAAATATGTAAATATGTAGCCCTCATGCGAGCAAATAAAGCACTTTTCTTTGATTTTTAGATTTTTATTTAAGGATAAAGCGTTATTTTTGCGAAAACAAACATAATTTTAAACCAAAGTAAAATTATATGAGTCTCATCAAATCCTTAGGTAAAATTGATAAAGAATTAAGCAAAAAAGGTATTGCTGAATTAGCACAAAATGATGCAAATCAAGTCATTACGTCGCCACAATTCGATTTACTCAAAGTCTATATTGAGTTAAAACGCTACGAAAATTATCTATCTGAAGTCATAGAACAGATAAAACCTTTGGCTTTGGGAAAAGCAATCGAACAAGGCGAAAAGGCACTCAATATTGACCATGCCAAAGTGCGGCTTCAATATCGCACGACTTACGATTTTTCACACGATGACAAATGGAAATTCCTAAAAGAGTCTTTGCAAACATCGCAAACGACGATAAAAGAGCATGAGGAAATACTGAAAAAACTAACTGACGTGACCGAGGTTGTTGACGAAACAACAGGTGAAGTCTATCAGATTTTTCCGCCCGAAAAGAGTGAGAGTGCGTTGTTGGTTGTTAGTTTTTGATAAATAACGGCATTATTTCTTCCGATTCGCTTTGCGCGATTGTTTAGCTTGTTTGTTTCTTTTTTTATTTTTCTCCTTTTTGTTTTTCTCTTTCTGTGTATTTTGAGCTAATAAAAAACTTTCCTTTTGGGGTGCATAAAAATCCTGTTCAGTCGGTTGGTGGACAGAATTGATAATACCACTAAAGCCTTCATTTTCATCCAAAATATAGGTTGGTTTTATACCATTGAAGGTTTTAAATAGATTCAAATCATCCTTATTCTCTGAAAAACCTGTTTCAATGGCAACTGTGCCCCAATATTGGAAACGCGCTTTGTTGATACTCGCTTTCATAAGATCATCGTCAATGATAACAGTCGGGCAATTAGGGCAAAAATGACCTGCGGGTGCTGCCATGAGTCTCGCTGCTGCTTGGTTTGTCCAAACAAAATTGCTATACATCTGTTGCGTGGGCGTTTGGCAAAGTGGGCATTTGTCTTTATATCCCAAAAAATCCGATTCATAGGCATTTTCTACCTGCCCTTTGAAAATAGGCACATCATTGTGCTTGGTAATTTCTTCCAAAAGCGTTTTATTGTCAGATCCTCTGCTTTCCTCATCTCGTTCAAAAAGGATAGTGACTTTTTGAGCATTATCGTCAGCTTGAATAGCTTCCGATTCATTTTTTTTATTAAAAAGTGGTAACATTGTTTTATATATTTAAAAACTTCAAAATCCCTTTTGCACCTACTTTCCCTGCTTGAACTGCATCAACTACTTCTTTTCCGCCATTAACGGCATCTCCACCCGCAAAGATACCTGCCAAATTGGTAGAACCGTCTTGATTTACTACGATTTTACCATATTTATGCACCAAATGCGCATCATTGACAAGGCTTTCAAACGGCATTTGACCCGCCGCTTTTATGACCATATCGACATCTAAACTGAACGTTTCACCTGTTGCAATTGGCGCCCGACGACCACTGGCATCGGGTTCGCCTAATGTCATTTTTTCACACACCAATTCCGTTACTTTACCAAGGTTTCCTTTCAATTCTTTTGGTGAAGCTAAGAACAGAAACTGAACGCCTTCGAGCCGGGCAATATCTTCTTAAGCATCGGTTCAAGGTTTTTCTTCTTCCGTTCTTCTATACACAATCGTCACTTCCGATGCACCGAGTCGTTTGGCTTGTGTAGCAGCGTCAATAGCCGTCATTCCCAAGCCGATGACGGCTACTTTATCGCCAACGGCAACAGTTGACAACGGTTTTGTGCGGATATTATAAATGAATTCAAGCGCATTTTCCACGCCAGTCAAATTTTCACCTTCTATACTGAGGGGTCTCGCCAAA
>JANMJN010000991.1:0-1927 GCA_031371355.1 Saprospiraceae bacterium | reverse complement strand
TCGGCATCGTAGTCAAATCGAAAGAACTTTGGTAATGGTGAATGCTAATTAATGGTGAATAATTTAATGGTGAGTATTCACAATTCACCATTACTACACTTGCTCTGGTGCTAAACGCACCACTCACCCATCAATATCTTCGTGCATTTTTATTTGACAACCCAAACGGCTGTTGTCTCGGACGTGCATCGCTTGGTCGAGCATTGCCCATTCATCGTCTGTTGGTTCGGTTAGGTCGTGTTCACTTTCGACATATACTTGGCAAGTGGCACATAAAGCCATTCCGCCACACACACCTTCAACGGGTAATTCGTAACTTTTACAAACTTCCATCAAACTCAAGGGTATGCCGAGGGGTACTTCCAAAGTATGTACTTCGCCGAAACGATCAATAACTGTTATTACGATATTCTCTTTCATTTTTTAATAAGCATAATACCCAATTTTATGGGGTATATTATCGCGCAAAGGTGCATAAAATTATAGAATAAAAGACAATTGTTTTAAAACTGTCTGCAACGCCCAATCAAACGTTATACAATTGTTTTTCAAAATCCCACCAAAACATTCCCCACCTAAGAACTTCTTTATATATTTGGCAACAGTAATGAAAACCCTTACCTAAAACAAACTCAATGGATACACTTAATTGGGACGATATTCTCCGCGAAATCGAACAACAACGCGCCGTTTTATTGCTCGGACACAGTTTTTTGCCTCAAACGTATGAAGCCTTGCATCAGCATTTGTCTCAAAAGTTAGGCGATAAATTGCGCTATTTCTACAAACACGATGGGCTTTTCCTATTTGCGGATAATGAGGCGAAAACCGATGCACAAATCGAAGCGGCTGATTTTTACAGCAACTTGAACGCGGATAATGCGCTGTTGAAGAAAATCGTCGAGATGCCTTTTCCTTTGATGGTCTCTGCAAATCCTGATAAATTATTGGTAGAAGCTTTTGCAACCTATCGCACCCGTTTGCAATTTGACTACTTTTCAAGTGGCAATAAGGTGGAAACATATCCACTTGAACGCCCTACATACGACAAACCTCTGTTATACAACCTTTGTGGCAGCGTCGAAGACCAAGAATCTTTTGTATTGGATTATGATGATTTGTTCAAGCTGTTTAAAAAACTATTGGGCGACCAAATCATTCCCGACAATGAAGTGCGGATGCCTTTAAAACGCGCTACCACATTTATTTTCATTGGTTTCCATTTTGAACGGTGGTACACACAATTGTTTTTGCGCTATCTGAATCAGCATGAAGACCAGTTCAAAAGTAATAGCCGCAACTATGTATTGAAAACCACTTTTGGTGACTCTGATATGCAAACCTTTTTTATGCAGCAATTTAATGTCAAATTCATTGGTGCGGATTCAGCGTTTTTTGAAGAATTGCATGCGCGTTTCATACAGAAATATCCGAATAAAATACGAAAAATCGTTGAAACATTGTCTCCAACAGCGACGACAATCGTGCAATTGATTGAAAAAAACGACATAGATAAAGCGTTCAAGATGTTGAAAATGTTTGCGACGGATTTTGATGATGCCGACCAAACAGTGTTGACAATGGCGGAGGGTTCATACAATCAATACCTCGAAGACAAAAAAGGCGGTATTGTTTTGACCGAACATTTGACTTCACAAATCAATCGTGTTAGAAAAAATATTATCGAACTTGCTAAAAAAATCGTTTAAACATGGCTGCTAAATTGACCCGCTATCTTGGTGTGCAGCCGTTTAAAACGCGCAACAAGCACATCTTCTTTGGTCGTGATGAAGACATTGACAATCTGCTCGATTTAATCATACTCGAAAAACTCATCGTGTTGTTTGGTAAATCAGGTTATGGCAAATCTTCCCTCTTGAGTGCGGGTATCGTACCGAAACTCATTGACCCTGAACAACCCGACTCT
>JANMJN010000987.1:0-3038 GCA_031371355.1 Saprospiraceae bacterium | reverse complement strand
TTATTTGCTGCATATAGATTACCTAAAACCAATTCAGTCGTTGCAACAGAGCCTTCATACTTTTCAGCATTCTCTTTGGCTAAAGATTCAAAGGTTTCCAATGCCTTCAATAAATATTTCTCTGATTCATCATACAAACCGCCAAAGATTTTAAGATTGCCAAGGTTTAATATATTGGTTGCTATTCTTGGTTTATAATACTGTGGATTTGTATTTAAAAGACGTTCACATATTTCTAATGATTTTAAAAAATATATTTCTGCATCCGCAATCTTACGGGTAGATTGGTAATTAGAGGCAAGCATATTGTAATAGTATTCAATCTGTCGGTCAGTCTTTGACAACCTAATCCCTCTTTGCGTATAGTCAATTGACTTCTTAAAATTCTTTTGTTTAAAAAGGAATTCACTCAAAACCTCAAGATTATCAAGATTCAAAGTGTCCAAATTGACCCCCTCAGTATAAAGCTGCTCTGCTTCATCGTATTTATTCTGCAATTCTGCCAATTTACCATCCAGCATTTTCTTTTTTACAATAGCCGCTTTCAACGAATCGCGTTCCATTTCAGCTTGCGCAATGTTTTGTTCCGCCTTTTTTAGGTTTTCTTTCACCTTTTGTATGTTCTCTTTGCTTTTTTCAATATCGGCACTGCGTTGCACCAAGTCGGTTTCTTGTTTTTTAGCGTCTGTACCGTTCAGAACAGCCCTGGCACCATCAATATCCCCATTTTTAAATGTCTCAAATGCTTTTCGGTAGATGGCATCTGCTTCTGCTAAGTCTATACGCGAGAAATCTTCTGCCATTTTATAGGCATTTTTCTTTTGTGCCTCTAATGCTTCATCCAATTTAGCACGTTCGTCTTTGAGGGCGTAGAGTTGCTTGGTCAATTCCATTTCATTTGCCCCTTTCTCCTTGAGTTGATTTTCCAGTTGCGCTATGGCGGCATCTTTCTTTTGCACCTGCTTCTGGTAGTTTGTCTCCAAATATTTTGTTGAAATATTGTAGTAAGTCACCGCATTGGCATCGCGCTCGCCTTTTTTACAAACGACAAGGCGTATTTTATATGTCGGGTTATCGGTCAACACAACGGAAAGCTCCCGCGCGTCATTGACCACATCATAAATCGGTGTACCAAGTTCCACCGTCACCAAATCACCGACTTTTCCATTCGGAAAGGTCAAGACAAACACCCCCTCAGTATTTGTACTCGCTCTGACGAGGGTTGGCGAAGCCCCGCGAGCAGTCACTTGCAGAGTTTTCATCTTTTGACCTGTATTTTGGTAAGTGATGATACCACGTAAGGTAACTTCAGCAAAGGTTGAAAGGGTTATAAAACATAAAATGAAGGAGAAAAGAGTCGCTTTCATTGTGGAAAATGGTTTTATGATGATAGTTATTTATAACGTCTTCGTCAATGCGAGGAACGAAGCAATCTGCTAAACAATATAAGATTGCTTCGTTCCTCGCAATGACGAAGATGTTTTGATAGAATTCAAGACATTATTTCTCAATTAAAATCTCCGCAGGTTGTTTCGGATTTGGTGTAATAAACTTATCCCAAACAATTTTACCTTTCACACGCACTGTCACTGGGTATTCAGACTGTTCTTTATTGGGTGGAATATTGATTTCAAAATAACCGTTGGCATCTGTTGTGTCCACATACTGTCCTGTATTGACAATCGCATTAGGTATAAAGGTATTTTGATTCCTGACAATACCCGCGACTTTGCAAAACCGACAACTTGACTGCACCGCCAGATATATGGGTTCCCCATTCAACAGGTAAGTCGAGTCGTTGTACGTCAAAGCATACCCCTCAGTACCTTGCAGCCCAATGCCTATACGCTTGTTGCGAAAAGCAGCCGGCACTTCGTTGAAGGTGTTTTGACCATGTTCACCAACTGTAGCGACATCACGTCTGCCTCCAAAGTCTGCAACAAGTTTGGTTTCTTTGAGTTGTAAAATGTCTTGTCGTCCGCCGATGCCATGCGTATAGACGACAACAGAGAATGGTTTGCCATCGCCTCCATCGGAAATGTGTAGGCAATATTTAAAAACAAAGGTTATAATGACAACCAAGCCTGCGAGAATGGCAATGGTGAATTTGATATTGTGGGCAGTAGTGAGGCGGTGACTCGAAGGCACCGCCTCACTTGCAGACAAACGGTCAATAATGTCTAATAAAGCGGTATTGATTTTGTTCGATTCGATGTTTAATACTGAGGGGTCTTCTAAACCCAAGCGTAGTTGTCTTTCAAACGTAGCAAAACGGTTAGCTATAAGGTTAATTTCGGTGTTCAAATCTGGATCAGAAGTGGTGAGCCGTCGAAGTTCAGCAATGGCTTTGGCAGTTTTCCCATCGGCAATCAGATTGCGCAGTGTTTGTTTCATGTTAGTTTCATTTTGAAAAACAAATATCGAAAAAACAATCCTAATAACAAAGCATTTATACAACTTCGGAAAGTTGTTATTTTTGTTGTAACACCAAAACAAAACGTGCGTAATAATTGTATGCTTCTTAAAGCATTGTTCTTCATCTTTAATATCTTTCCATCATCCATTAAACAGCTATTAATATGCGCGCTATCAACAAAAAAGAGGCTTATGACCTCTACGATAAACTCACAGAATTGGCTCATGCCTTAGCCGCCGCACAAGGTGTATCGCCACAAGATTGTATAGACCCTATTTGCCAACGTTGGCGCAGACTCAGCAGCATTGACGAGATTGAAGACGATTATTTGCTTATCTTGACAGAGCATGACAGCCCACTTTTTTTGCTCAACGAAAAGGGTATTGTAGATGACTTTATGCATGGCGGCATTATGACTGTTCCCGCAGAGGGTTTCAAGGAGGTGTATCGAGACGACAAAATGCTGACCGTTGAATATACTGACGGGTGTATTGAATACTATGAAGCGCATAAAGAATTGCATGATGTGTATAGTGCGCATTCGACCAATCAGCAAGGTATTTCTATACCTTTTCCTAATTTAGAAAATTAGTTGGAATCATAATAGAGCCATTCATTTTAT
>JANMJN010000974.1:0-11395 GCA_031371355.1 Saprospiraceae bacterium | reverse complement strand
CAACCACAAGCAGGGTCAAGAAAACGGAGTTTGCCCAATTTATCATGGAAAGCTTGAAGGCGTTTAAGATTCGATTTGGCACTATCAAATTCTGCCCAAAGCGCATCCATAAAAAGCGGGTCAATAAGCCTTCGGATATTTGTTTCGGAGGTGTAATGTGCGCCCAAATTGCGCCTTTCTTTGGCGTTCATCACCGATTGAAAGAGCGAGCCAAATATCGCGGGTGATATATCAGACCAATCCAAACGGCAACAATCGTAAAGAGCCTGTAAAGTAAACAGTGTAAAGTTAGGCGTTTTACTGAGGGGTCGCTCAAATAAGCCACCGTTTACGTATGGAAAGAGTTTCAAGTGCTTGGGTACATCGTTTGGTCTATCATTAAAACTTCGATTCAAAATAGCAAACAATTGCACAATATCTTCACCCAAACTTTTACCATCATCTGCCAATTTTTTTCTGACAAACTCCGTAAACATCTTTTCAGAAAAAATGTGCGTATCCTCTGCGAACAAACAAAACAGAAGGCGTACCAAAAGTAATTCGAGGTCGCGCCCTTTGTAGCCATCTTTTTCGACGGCATCGTGCAATCGTCCCATGAGTTCAGCCGCTTCAACATTCACTTTTATTTCTTTGGCAATCAATTCATTGACAGCATCGGGCATAAATTGAAATTCTTTGATGTGGCGCGGTAAATCTTCGGTATCGAAATAGATATTCTTTTTAGTCTGAAAATCGTAGAGTCTAAAGCGTTGAAAATTACAAATAGTGACGTAACGCGGTTTATCTGCTTCGTTCAAACCGTTTATGTAATCGAGTGCTTGTTCAAAAGCCTCATCAAAATCTTTTTCCGAATTTTTAATAGCCGATTTATGTTCGACAAGAAACTTGCTTTTCCAAAAAAGGTCAATAAAACCTTTGCGTTTGGTGCTTGCACGACGTGAGGTCTTTTCAAAATTCATAAATTGCCGACGCTCAATATTGAAAATCTCCCGCAAGAAATCGTCCCAAAAAGTTTTAGCTTCTCCTTTTTCATCGGTTTCAGTCACCCATTTTGCGGCAAACTTGGCAGCACGGCTTTGTATATCGTGCCAGTTGTAGGTATTGGACATGTTTATTTTAGGTATATTTATTAAGTGATTAATAACTTGTATGTAGGTGATAATTCTTTGACTCATATTAATTTATCACATCGCAAAAAAAACAATTATTTCTCATACAACAAAGCATTAAATAATTTCTTTAGAAACAAAATTTAGAAAAAAATAAATATTTTTTATCCGCCTTTCCGTCACAAATAACAATATCCCATAGTTTTTAAATGATAAACAGCCCCCCTCAGTATAACCCCCAAAATCTTCTCCAATTGATGCTTGCTTTTCTCCAAACACACTACAAACCCGCTCCGTCTTTCGATGATTTAACAATCGAGTGCATTTTTGATGAATTATGTAACCTAAACTTACAATGACTCATCCTAAACTTACAATGGCTCATTTTAAACTTACAACGGCTCATCCCAAACTAACAAAGGTCATTTCAAACTTACAATGTCTTATCTTAAACTTACAATGGCTCATTCTAAACTTACGATGTCTCATTTCAAACTTGCAAAGGTTATTTCAAACTTACAATGACTCATCTTAAACTTACAACGGTTCATTTCAAACTTACAATGGTTCATTTCAAACTTATTGGTCTGTTCCAAACTTGCAATGGCTTATTTCACACTTGTAATGGGGTGAATCAAGTTTTTTATAACGCATCAAGCGTTTGACAGCCCTTTTTTTGGCATATTGTTTGCCGATAAAGTTATGAAATTATTTATTTTAGTTTTAAAAATATTGGAAATATGCAACTTACCGTATTATTAACTTTCAAACGATTCACGGATGATAAATTGATCATATTCAGCAATACAGCGTATGAAATGATGTCTGGCGATGCTCGGTATGCGACGCTAAAATCGTTTGTTGACGACATTAAAGTAAAAACGGATGCTTTTATTTTAGGCATCGCTCTTGCTTCTCGACGCGATATGGGACTTGTAGATGATAAAAGAAACCAAAGATTATCATTACTCAAACATTTGGCTAAAGTTGCGCGCCAACTTGAAAATTTGGCAGAAGCCAACGGGGACGACCCACGCATCATCACAGACGCTGGTTTTGAAGTCCGTAGCACCAAAAAAACATCTAAAGGCGTTAAAAAGGTTGTAACGGAATTGGATACGCCTGTTGTGGAAGCTAAAAATATCAATGACAAGTCTGGTTGTGCCACTGTAAAGTGTAAACGCGTCAAAAAAGCGATCAACTACGCCTTTTTATATCGAAAATTGGATGCGGCTGATTGGCAAAACGGTACTTACCACAGTAGTGGTGAACACACTTTCACGAATCTCGAATCGAGAACGGTTTATGAATTTCAGATGATTGCGCAAGGTGAGAATGGTATTGCAAGTGGTGCATCAGTGCCTGTGGCGATTTTTGTTTCGTAAATGGCAAAAAGGCTTGTACAACGAGGGTAAAAAAATGGAATGGGCTTTTCCTTTTGGTTCTAAATTGGTCGTGCGCGCTAAAACGATTGGACCGAATTCATTGAAGAGTGATTCTGTGCAATCTGAAGAAGTGATGGTAAGTTAGTTAAGTATGAGTTATGAGTTATGAATTATGAATTATGAGTTAGGCTAAAGCGGCTTTACTCATAACTCATAATTCATAACTCATAATTCATAACTTATAATTCATAATTCATAATTCATAATTCATAACTCATAACTCATAACTCATACTTAATCTCACGGCAACGCCTTACCCAACGACAACAAATTAGCAAACAAGCGATACGCCCCGGGTACGCCCATAGGCAATTCTCTGAAAAATGAATAGCCCGTATATACATACCAACCTTTGCCGTGTTTGGCAACCACTAAACCACCGTCTTCGGGTTTTTCATTGGTGTCATTGCAACTTAAAAGGGCTTCATATTTTGGATCCCATTCTGAAAGGAAATACAAACCACGTTCTTGTACCCAACCGTTAAAATCTTTTGGTGTAATCTTATTCGGCACATTCAAGGCAGGATGATCGGGTTTCAAAATACGCACTGGGGCATCTTCCTCAGTTGTCCGTCCGCGACCGAGTTTGAACGGATAGGGTCCAAACTGTTGCAACAGCAAATCACGTCCCGCTGTATTGTATTGCACCACCATAGTCCCGCCGTTTTCGACGTATTTCAAGAGTTTGTCGTTGTAAAACTTCAATTTTTCCTTTGTGTTATAAGCTCGAATACCGACGACAATGGCATCAAAACTTTGCAATTTACCTTCATGTTGAAAGTCTGCGTCTTTGATCTCCGTCACTTGATAACCAATTTGTTCCAAACAAGCGGGCATATCGTCGCCTGCACCCATTACATAACCGATGTTGATACCACGCTTTTTTATGTCCAATTTCACAATTTTTGCTTCCGAAGGTTGTAAAACAGTTTGCGTTGGAATATGGTCATACTCGATGATGCGCACTGACTTTGTCAGAACGGGTGCATAATCGTCTTTGGTTTTCAAATAAGCTTTTGAGACAATTGTCGCTTCACTTTCGCCTTTGGGTGGCGTAAGTTTGAACGTCAAGACAGCCTCCTCCCCTTTTTGTTTCAAATAAAACTTTTGAGATTGTGGCACAAGTGTCCAACCCGTTGGCACTTCCGGTTTGAGCATGCCGTCAATACCCTCCGCTCCCGACTTCACGATAAAACCCACTTCTTTGGCTTCCGTATCGCCAAAAACAAGGACTTGCTCCATGACATTGACAAATAGGGACGGGGTCGCTTCAAACGGACGATACAGTTCGCCCTTTGCCGGCGCGTCGTAGCGATTGACGATATTCGTCTCATAAGTCATCGGATGCCCTTCCACAACGAGGTTAAACTTGGCACGTATCACCCGTGGCGTTTCAGGCAGACCCCTCAGTATTTGATTGTCCACACGATACAAACCCAACGAAGCCTTTTCGTTGAGCCAGTAAGGACTCGTGTAAGCAATATCCTCCGGGATAAGCATTTTCATTTTAAACACCTTCCTTTCGTTGTTCGCCATCATAAAATTGAGGATCGTATCGCGTTTCAAACCCGAAAATTCTATCGAAGACAATTTGATATTTGACGATGAGCGATTCACCGCCTCAATGGTAAAATCAACCGTTTGACCCGGCACAGAAGAAGCCGTACTCGTTGCCGTTTCAAGATAAAGCCCTGCACACCAACGAATGATGTCTTTTATTTCATTCGACTTGCGTTCTTTCCAAAAAGGGTCATTGATTTTTTCTATCAACTTCAAAGCAGTCACAAGTGCAGCCAGACTCGCCGCAGGATTGTCAAACCTGAAATTACGTTCCACACCTTCCAATATTTTCCCAATTTCGACCCCTTCAGTACCCACGCGACTCCATGACATATTGATGCCTTGTAGAGGGTCATCACTCGTCGGTTTGCCCATAGGTCCTTTCAAAAACTCCAAATATTCCGCATCAGTACCCCTTGAACCCATTGAACCCATGCCCTGACATTTGTGCATCGAGCGCGATTCGGCAGCAATTTCGTTGTTCGATTTACCTTTTGTTGGGTAATAAGTACCAATATCGAGTTTCAACATCTTATCTTTTTTAGCCGCTTCAAATTTCTCTTGGCTGCCATAAAAAAACCATGACGTATTGAAAAACAAGCGTTTAGGTTGCCAAACCTTGACATATTTCAATTGTTCCGGAAATACTGAGGGGTCGGCTGCCAAGTTGAAAGCCTCCTCCGAAAGTATCGCTGAAGAGGTGTGATGCCCGTGTGTATCCACAGAAGTATCTTGCGAAAAACGGTTAATAATGATGTCAGGCTGCGTTTTGCGAATCGCCCAAACCACATCAGAAAGGACTTCTTTCTTACCCCAAATACGCATCGTTTCGGCAGGAGATTTAGAAAAACCAAAGTCATTGGCACGGCTAAACAGTTGGTTGCCACCATCCACAGACCGCGCCATCAAAAGCTCTTGCGTCCGCAAAACGCCCAGCATTTCACGCAACTCCGTGCCAATCAAGTTTTGCCCACCATCGCCACGTGTCAACGACAAATAAGTCATATGCACCCGCTTTTCGTTAGCCATGTAGGAAATAAGTCGGGTATTTTCATCGTCGGGATGTGCCGCAACATATAAGACCGAACCCAATGTATTGAGTTTCCGAATCCCATCAAAAATATCTGCCGAAGTCGGCTTTTTAGGTGCAACTTGCGCATGGGCGGACATAGAAACCAGAAATGCGCAAAAAGAAAAGAGATATAGGCGTTTGAGCCGAAGGTTTTTAAATGTCATTGATAACAGATTATTTATTTTTATTAAAAAAGAGACGTAATGATAAAAATTTTAAACCGAAAAGCCAATGTTTTGCTCGATTCTTACGACAAATAGACTTTCTCATTCGCTAAACGAAATAAACCTTACCACATATTCCTTCGATCAAGAATACCCCTCCTTCGGACAGTCAAACACCCCATTCGTCCTCGATTACTTGACTTTTGCAAAAACTCTATACAACTTTACGATGTATTAAACCTAATGCGGGCAATATATAAATGTACAATGAGACACTGTACAATGAGACAATTTATATTCAAACACATGCTTCTTCTATTCTTTTTCAACAATAAAAGACAACTACATGTCAAACAACACTACACGTCGTTTGCTGGAGTCCTGCGGGATTCGCGAACCTATGGCTCAGGAGTCAAGGTCTCCTTTTGCCTTCCATTTATTAAACAAAGCAGACTTCCTCCCCCCCTCAGTATTCAGGACAATCTGCGCACGGCTTTCTGAACAAACGAGGACGCCGTCCTTTTCTCTGTTCAACAAGGTCTTGATTGCCTTGTTTTTCATTGCCACTTTTTCGGTTAATTCTTACGCCACACACGATAGGGGCGGCTCTTTAACGTGGCAACAAGCGGGAGGCAATACGATCAAATTTACGCTGAACACAAGTTGGCGAAGAAGTTATTATTCGCCACTACCTGTTGTGGGTTCAACTGTTGCACTTGCGGGAGGGCTTGCCACTCAGTTTAATTTCGGGGATGGTACTTCGGTGAATGCTATAAATGCAACAGTCACTTCTATTGATGCTGTGGAAGATGTTATTACCACAACGTGGACTGTATCACACACATATAGCCTCGTCCGTAGTTATACAGCCTCATTTGAAAATTGCTGCCGCCTGAGCACTTTAACAGATGGCAACAACGACACAAACTTTAGATTCGAGACAACCGTCTCGGTCGGTCCCCCTTACTGGAACCCAGCAGTTTCATCTTTACCGCCTGTGGTAAACCTTTCTGTGGGACAGTCTGCTGCAACATTCAGAGTACCTGCACAAGCAAAAGATAATCAAGTCGTGGAGTTTAGAGCTTCAACGACTGCGGAATCTGGATTAGTAAAACCTGTACCTACGGGCTTCAGCATAACATCATCAGGCGTTGTAACATTCAATACAATAGGATTACATTCAGGGGATTTGTATTCTGTTCAAATAATGATGGAGAGTGTTGATCCCACCAAAACTCCTCGCACCGTAAACAGTAAAGTGCCCGTTGATTTTATCATAGAAATCGTTGACCCTTCGGTGCCGCCCGTTTTTGCTTCACCCATATCTAATACCAGCATTAACCTTCTACCTGGTCAAGCTGTCAATCTTAGTGTTGCGGCTCGTGACCCTGATGTGGGTCAGTTCGTTACCTTGAACCCTGTGGCTATACCCCTTGGTAGCACGATGAGCCCCACTTTGCCTGTTTCGGGACCTGTCAATGGTTATGCAGTTTCAACATTCAGTTGGACACCTTCAGCGAGCCAAGTGGGTACTTATGTTATCACTTTCGTTGCAGCCGACAATGTAGGCGTTCAAACGCTTACTTCTATCACCATCAACGTCTTGTGTAGCTTGAACACAACTGTTAGTAATACCACTTCTACTTCTTGCCCCAGTTCAAGCGATGGGGCAGCACAAATCACTATTCAGAACTTTACTTCGGCGGCTAATCTGCTGTATATATGGACGGGTCCAAACAGCTTTTCTGCCAGTACACAAAACATATCAGGTGTCCGAGCAGGCAGTTATTCCGTTAAAGTCATAGATAATGCAAACGGATGTAATGTGACCAAACCTGTCACTATTGGTGCCATACCAGATATCACAAAACCGATCATCACTTGCCCTGCGAATATACCTTGCGTGGAAGCAACAGATCCAAAAGGCGCTGTCATCAACTTGCCAAGTGCCACAGCAAGTGATAATTGCAGCACTGTAAATGTCACAAGCAGTATTGCAAGTGGTACATTCTTCGGAGTCGGTACCAATACTGTTGTCTATACAGCTACAGATGCTTCAAACAATATGGCAACTTGCAGTTTTACGGTGGACATATGCGATACATCACCGCCTACTATCGAAAATACACCCGCAGATATTCCTTGTGTAGAAGCCACAAGCCCTGCGGGTGCGGTTGTGACTTACACAAATCCTACGGCTACTGATATTGTGGATGGCGCTGTCGCTGTCACTTGTGTCCCTGCCAGTGGCAGTACCTTCCCGATTGGTATAAACACCGTTGTTGCTACGGCAACGGATGCACATGGCAATTCGGCTTCAACAAGTTTTACCGTCACAGTTTGTGATAATACACCGCCTGTAGTTTCTTGTCCTGCGGATATTCCTTGCGTCGAAAGGACAAGCCTGATTGGTGCTGTTGTTAATTACCCCACAATAACCGCTACGGATATAGTAGATGGTGATGTAGCTGTGCAGAGTTATCTGCCTATTAATGGCACCTATATTCCACCAACTGGCAGTCTTTTCATAATGGGTTTAAATACCGTCCGCGTAACGGCTACCGATGCGCATGGCAATGCTTCTTCATGCAGTTTTACTGTAAAAGTCTGTGATACTCGACCGCCTGTTGTCACTTGCCCTGCTGATATCCCTTGTGTAGAAGCAACAAGCCCTGCGGGTGCGGTTGTCACTTTTCCCGATAACAGCGTAGGCATTGATTATATGGGTGATGACGTTCAAACATACACTGCTTTAAGTGATATACGAAGTGGCAGCACTTTTCCAATTGGTGTAAACACAGTGACTATGTCAGCTACTGATAACGCTGGTAATACAGGTTCTTGCAGCTTTATGATAGAAGTTTGCGATAGAACACCGCCTGTAATCCACAATACACCTGCTAACATTCCTTGCGTAGAGGCAACAAGTCCTGCGGGTGCGGTTGTGACTTACACAAACCCAACCGCAACAGATATAGTAGATGGTGCAGTTTCTGTCGTCAGTGTTCCAGCCAGTGGCAGTACGTTCCCACTTGGTACATCCACCGTTGTATCAACGGCTAAGGATGCACTCGGCAATTCATCTTCAACTTCTTTCACAGTAACAGTTTGCGATAAAACACCGCCTGTAATCTATAACACACCTGCAAATATCCCTTGCGTAGAAGCAACCAGCCCTGCGGGTGCTGTTGTGACTTACGCAAACCCAACTGCTACGGATATTGTAGATGGCGTAGTAGCTGTTACTACTTTACCAGCCAGCGGTAGTACATTCTCGCTTGGCACAACCACCGTTGTATCAACGGCTACGGATGCACACGGCAATTCAGCTTCAACAAGTTTTACCGTCACGGTTTGCGATAGAACACCGCCTGTTGTTTCTTGTCCAGCCAATATCCCTTGTACAGAAGCGACAAGTCCTGCGGGTGCGGTCGTTACCTACCCCTCAGTAACAGCTACGGATATTGTAGATGGTGCTGTAACAGCTTACAGCGTTCTGCCAAGTGGTAGCACTTTCTTTATCGGTGTGAATACCATTGTCGCAACAGCGACAGATGTACATGGCAATTCAGGTTCGTGTAGCTTTACTATCCAAGTCTGTGATACCAGACCGCCTGTAATCACTTGTCCTGCCAATATCACCGTTGGTGCAACAAGTCCAGCAGGTGCCGTTGTCACTTATCCTTCTTCTACTGCAACGGATATTGTTGATGGTAATGTACCCACAACCAGCGTTTTACCAAGCGGAAGCACTTTCCCAATTGGTATATCCACTGTCATCAGTACAGCATTCGATGCACAGGGTAACAGTGCGACTTGTAGTTTTACCGTTAGAGTTATTAATACACCGCCTATTATCACTTGTCCTACCAATATCCCTTGTGTAGAAGCAACAAGTGCCGCAGGAGCTGTCGTCACATTTCCATCAGCAACCGCGATTGACTATAAAGGTGCGTCCATTGCTACAACCAGTACGCCCGCCAGTGGCAGTGTTTTTTCAATTGGTACGACCACTGTTACAGCTACGGCAACAGATGAATTAGTTTTGTCTTCTTCTTGCAGCTTTACGGTGAAAGTGTGTGATAATACACCGCCAGCTATTACTTGCCCGACCCCCCTCAGTATCAGCACAGATGCGGGTGTCTGCGGCGCGAAGGCAATATTCACTGTAACCGCTTTCGATATTGTGACGACTGCGCCAACTATTACAAAAATTAGTGGCTTAGGCAGCGGCGCCACCTATCCTGTTGGTACATCAACAAATGTTTATAGTGCTGTTGATGCAGCGGGCAATTCATCCTCTTGCTCTTTCACTGTCAAAGTGACTGATACGGAAAAACCAAGCATCACAGCTCCCGCCAACATCACTGTTTGTGCAGGCTCAACTGTTACATTGGGAACGCCGACCAGAAGCGATAATTGTGGCGTTCAATCCGTGACCAATAATGCACCTTCTGCTTATCCTTCGGGAACAACAACCGTCATTTGGACAGTCACTGATGTCAACGGCAACAAAGCCACAGCGACACAAACCGTCACCATCCCAGTTATTGCCATTGGCACCCCCTCAGTAACCAACGTTAAATGTTACGGTGGTTCTGATGGAAAAGTCGTTATTGCAGCAACAGGCGGTACAAATACTTTTACTTACAAACGCTCCGGTAGTGCTACGACCAATACAATAGGTATTTTCACTGGTTTAGCCGCAGGCACTTATACTTTCACTGCTACCGATGGTAACGGTTGTACAGCAACAATATCAGCAACAGTTGGTCAAAACCCACCTGTAACCGTCAATGCAGGCAATTGCCAATTTGTTTATTATGGATATGGTAGCAATTGCGCCACATTAACAGCGACAGCTTCAGGCGGTACAGGTGTCTTTACTTACGCTTGGAGTGCGGGTAGTGCATCAGGCAGTTCGACACAAGTTTGTGCAACCACCACGACCACCTATACAGTCACGGCTACTGACCAAAATGGTTGCTCTGCAACAAATACCTTAAAAGTGGAAGTGATAGACGTGCGTTGCGGCAATAAGAATGATAAAGTATCTATTTGTCACAATGGCAATGTTTTATGTGTCGCCCCAAGTGCTATCCCAGCACATCTGGCACACGGCGACAATTTGGGTGCCTGTGGTGCAACATCACCATGTGGCAGTCTGAACTCAATAGCCAACCATTCAAATGGCGCATCGACGTCTATACATACTAAAGAGGGCGAAATAGGCATGACCGTCTATCCAAACCCTGCTCAAAACAAGGTAAATGTAACATTGGAAAATATGACAGAAGGCGATGCCACTATCCTTATTTTGGATATTACTGGTAAGGTTATGTCTAACACTCAACAACCTCTTTCAGAAGGATACAATGCCTTAATATTGAATGTTGCAAACCTTTCAAGCGGTTTATATTATATCAAAGTCCAATTGCAAAGTGAGCAGCCGATGGTCCGGAAATTGCAAATCATGCAATAAAAAAACGTATTAACCAGTATAGAATTGCCAGATGCTTTGAGACATAAGCATCTGGCTTTTTTTATGATTCTTTGAGGCAATTGTCAATCAAAATGTTATTGTTTCTGTTTTTTTGTAAATTTACACCATAAAAGCAATATCAATACGGCTCATTAAGCAATTTTATGCAAAGCATCAATCCAAACCTCCAATTCACACCTCGGCGCCCCCCCTCAGTATCCGAGTATGTCGAAGGCATTTTGCAAGGCAACCGCGTTGTGTTGAGCCAAGCCATTACCCTGATTGAAAGTACACGTTCCGAACATCAAGCATTTGCACAACAAATCATCGAGCAATGTCTGCCTCATGCGGGCAAAAGCATACGCATAGGCATCACAGGCGCGCCGGGCGTTGGAAAAAGTACGTTTATTGAAGCTTTTGGGACGCATATTACTGAGGGGGGACATCAAGTCGCTGTTTTAGCGATTGACCCATCGAGTCAGATGTCGCACGGCTCTATTTTGGGCGATAAAACACGAATGTTTCATCTTTCAACCAATGAAAAAGCGTTTATCAGACCTTCT
>JANMJN010000896.1:0-3293 GCA_031371355.1 Saprospiraceae bacterium | reverse complement strand
GTCGGGTCGTTGTAAATAATGCTCCCTTCATGTTCTTTTGAATAAAAATTGTCGCATTTGTAAAAGAACTCGGCTACTTCGGACAGTACTATAAATCCATGTGCAAACCCGCGAGGAATGAACAATTGTTGCTTGGTTTCGGCACTCAAAATGCAGGAATAGGTCTTGCCATAGGTCGGGGAACCCTTTCTGATATCTGCCACAATATCCAATACTTCGCCTTCGATACAGCGCACCAATTTCGCTTGGGCGTATTCGCCGACTTGATAATGCAACCCCCTCAGTACACCGCGTGTTGAACGGCTTTGATTGTCTTGTACAAAAACATTATTGATACCAGCAGAGCGGAACATGTCGTAGTTGTAGCTTTCAAAAAAATAACCGCGTTCGTCGCCAAAGACGCGCGGTTCAAAAATTTTTAATCCTTCGATTCCAGTTTCGATAAAAGGCATAAACAATGATGAATTATTAAATGGTCAATGATGTATTGTTTAAAAAATGCAAAATTCCAACATTTCTCGCAGGTCTTTCCTATTTGATGTATTGGAATTTTGCCATTTTTTATAAATAATTAATTTTCTCTTTAATTAACAAGGTATGTGCACGATGTCACCCCGATTCTTCCTGTTTTTGACACACCTTCTGCGACGACTTGAATCTTTGTTTTGGCATCGCTGTTCCAAAAAGTAACCGTTGCTTTGCCGTTTGCATCGGTTTGAACGTAAGGTGCCCAATACAAAGTGGCTCTGAAATCCTTGAATTCATGTTCAGGCTTTGACTCATCGTAACGCGGCGCATAAAATTCTCGATACGACGTATAACCCGTCCGGCGCTGAACAATGATACCCGCTGGCGAAGGGTCATTCGAGTAATCGTAGCTCGAATTACCTCTTTTGGTCAAAACCGCTATGACACCATCGCCCCCCATTGAACCAAAAATAGCCGCTTCTGGACCTTTCAAAATGTCAATTGCCTCAACATCGCAAGCCGGAATAGTCGCAATCGTTTCTATATCAACAGGCATACCATCCAAACGAAATCCAACCGATGAGCCACCTCTGATAACTACGCTCGCATCAAGACCACTCCCATTGACTTGCACACCTGCCACCCGTCCCCGAATCACATCTAAAATACTGAAATAGCTGCCACAATTTTCCTTTGTCATATCTATCGTATTTGATGCTGTACCGTATATGCGGCGGTCGTCCATAGGCTTTTCTCTTTTGGCGGTGATTTCGACTGTTTGCAGCATTTTTTCCTTGTTCAACTGCAATTTTCGTTCAAAATCTAAGGTTTCTTTCGTCGTTTCCAAGAAATTGGCAAAAGCGACAGCATCAAAAGCCATGGTGTTAAAAGGTGCTTTTGTCACTAAAACCTTTGCCGCTGTGCTTGAATTATCAACCAAAATATCCAAATTGCGCCCTCCTTTTTCTTTCACGGCTTGAACAAAAATCTTAGCAGTATCTAAAAAATTGAGGTTATAAAAACCAAAAAGCCCTGCTGTATCTGCCGTGCCAACCATGATTGTGGGGTTTTTATCACTACCAATCATCAGCGTCACATTCACATTTTTAGATATTTTTCCATTGGGTCGCATCACTTTTCCTGTGACCGAAAGTCCTTGTTCTATCAAAAACTTAGGCTTTATTGTTTGTTCTGTCAAAATATCATGCCATATAAAACGCCGCCAGCCTTGCGTCATCATCAATAAATCGAGGTCGCGGGTTGCTACTTTGTTTGACTTGTCAAAATAGTAAGCAGGTTCTTCGACGGCACCCCTCAGTACAGCGTCCTTTCCGTTCAAATCTGAACTCAAAAGCAAGTAAGACATAAGACTTTCACCATATTTTTCGCTCAAAACCTGCGTGCCATCAGTTGCTGCCAATGAGAAATTGCCAACGACAGGTTTACCGACCGAGTCGGTTGCTTCTACGGTCAGCGTTACTTTTTCACGTGGTTTGTATTCTGCTTTATCGGGTGTTATTTTGAGATTAATTTGCTTGTTTTGTTGCACAAAAACGAGGCGTTCACAGCGGGGTTGACCTTCTGCATCAAAAAGAGTTATTTGCACAATACCATCGTCGGGAATCGTTGCACGTGGAATGTTGACGGCTATCGCTTTTTTAGTATCGGGTGCTTTAACCGAAAAGCAAGGCAAACCGCGTTGATGTGCAATGATGAATAATTCTCCTGCTTTATCGGCTGGTTTAGGTTGGGTATTATTGATAAAAACCTTAATATTATTCTTACTTGTTATATTGTCAACGGCTAATGTCATGCCTTGAGGTTGTGCGTCGGGTAAAGGAAAGACCCCCTCAGTACCATCCGCTTTTTTTATTTTTGCGACATATTTTTTGCCTTCTTTGGGTTTATAATAAAAAGTACCCATGCCGAAATGTGTGGACTTAAACGCCAAAACCGTATCCACACCATTTTCAAATACAACACCCTCAATATCAATGCCTTTACCTGCTGCATTGACGGCTTTGAATGCCAAACGAGTTTCCATATCGTTGACTAAATAGCCGCCTTCTGGGAAAAACGAGCAGTCAGCAACATCTGCTAATTCTTTATTATCACTGCGTGAGGTTGTCTTGTTTTGCCAAATTTTAATGGGTTTTTGGAAATACCAATCTTCTGAAAAGTTTTTCATATAGTTCGTATAAGCGCGAACGGTATATATTTTTTCAGGCAAACTATCAGGCAGCTTGAATGAGCCATCAGCCATCGCTTTGTTGCAAGGTAATACATTGTGTATCAACACCTTTCCTACTGAGGGGTCTATCAAGTCCACATACAAAACACGGCTAACAGAATCCAAATTGTGGAGCGTGGCATCGAACAAATAGCCTTTAAACCACATCGTCTCACCCGCCATGTAGTAGGGTTTGTCGAGATGCAGATAGACTTTTTCCTGAGGTGTTTGTTGTAGATACTGCGCCAATTTTGCAAGGGTTTTTTCTGGAATATCGCCATTGCCTATGATTGAAAAGGCGCTAAAAAGTGCGAAAGCTGCTATAACCGTAGCGTAGATGCGTTGTTTCATTTTGAGATGTTCGTTTTGAAAAGATTGATATTTTTATGGTGTTTTTCTTGGACAAAGTTAAACATAATAAGTTTAACAAAGGACAATCACCCAGTGAAATACTGAGGGGCAAACGTGGGCACAAACAATCTATTCTAAAAGTTTTCAGTGATAAATTTTAAAACATATAGCAATCTCTATATTTTCGCCAATCTGTAAGAAGAGTCATGTTTTTGACCACTGATTTGACTGATGCGACTGATTT
>JANMJN010000231.1:0-5616 GCA_031371355.1 Saprospiraceae bacterium | reverse complement strand
CAACCCACTCCTCGCCAATACTGAGGGGGTCTCATTAGAAAGAGTCAATCCGAACAAACCATCAAACGATGCCTCAAACTGGCAATCAGCCGCACAAACGGTGGGCTTTGCGACACCTGCACAGCAAAATTCTCAATTTGACACCTCTGATATTGGGTCAATAAAACAAGTTTTTGCTTTAGAGAAAAAAACTTTTTCACCTGATAGCGATGGTTTTGAAGATTTTTTGAGCCTGCATTATCACTTTGACAAAGGTGGCTATTCGGCATATATTAACATTTTTAACGACAAAGGAAAACTTGTTAAAAAATTGAAAGACAATGAGTTATTAAGTGTAGAAGGTATCATAAAATGGGAAGGAGATACGGATGAAGGGCTGCCAATAAGACCAGGTATCTATGTTTTAGCTATCGAATGGATTAGCCCGATAGGTCAAGTAAAGAGAGAAAAATTAGCCTGTATTGTGGCAGGTCGTTTGTAATTTTTTACACATAAATATTGAGACTTAAAGTTTTTATATAATTTTGCCAATATAATGGATATGTTCGAAAACCTTACATACAAACAAACGTTGTTGCAACGAATAATTGGTGCTGTTTTGATAGCAGGCGCACTTTTATGTATTTTTCAACCAGAGTATCATGCTTTACGGGGGTTTACACGTTATGCACCCCAAATTACGATGGGTTATTGGTTGTTAGGCTTAGGATTTTTAGCCATAAAGAAAGCCCGATTGACAATGGTCTCCTTCATCTGTTGTGGCTTTTTATGCTTGTTTTTGAAAGGTATGTCTGACTCTAAAGTTGAAAAATCGATTCAAACCAATGCGCTACACATCAGTATCGCCCAAATCAATATTTCTTTGAGTAATAGTAGCAGTAGTGAGACCTTGGAATCTATTAAAAAAACAGGGGCAGATGTTCTCTCCATTCAAGAAGTTGATTTCGAATGGAGTCATAGGCTAAAAGATTCACTATCAAGTCTTTATCCTTATAGTTGCCGCGTTGAACGAGCCGATGTCTATGGTATTGAGCTGTTTTCTAAATATCCTTTTGCGAGTTGCGATACATTTTACAGCGAGGATATACCCAATTTGGTTATTAGTCTAAAAAAAACACCTTCGAGTCGTCCTATTTATATCGTGAGTACTTATGTTGCACCGCCTTTATTTACTTATGCCTATCAATTGATGCAAAAGCAAATGCACATCATTGCAGAATATATACATGTTATCACAGACCCGCTTATAACAGTAGGCGATTACAATATTGAATCTTCTTCTTGGGAAATGCAGCAGTTTAGGCAAGAGGCGGGGTTGCTCGCAAGCCGGCGTGGGTTTAGTCCTACGCGCAAAGACGGGCATTTTGATTTAACTGAAGTCCCTACTGACCATATTTCCTTCACACCTCATCTTGAATGTATATACTTTGAAACTATTATCGGCAAAAAAGATGAACATTTAGGTATTTCGGGCATTTATCAACTCTCAAATACTTGGACAAATGTTCAAAAAAAGAATTAAAAGTTTTGGCTATGCTTTCAAAGGTATTGCGACACTTTTCAGTACCCAGCCCAATGCGTGGATTCATTTAATTGCACTATTCGTCGTTTCAGCAGCGGGTTTTTTTTTCGAAATCAATACCACCGAATGGTGTCTCATTGCATTAACAAGTGCTGCCGTATTATCAGCAGAAGCCATGAATACTGCCATAGAATTCATTGTTGATTTGGTATCCCCTCAGTATCATGACCTCGCAGGCAAAGCAAAAGATGTGGCAGCCGCCGCTGTTTTGATTACGGCTTTTGGTGCATTAGTGGTTGGTTTCCTTGTTTTTTTTCCAAAAATCGTAAGGTTTTTAGATTAAATCTACAAATTCTAAGCTATTTGGGGTTGAACAATTTAGTATTAACAGTTGAAAACCCAAGGGTAGATTTTCTTCGTACATTCTTTTGAAGAAAAACTTATACAAGTAATGCCAACATCCAATAAATATGACTTTCAGTATAATCATACCCACACTCAATGAGGCGGAAAATATCGCACAATTGGTTCATTTTTTGAAAAAAAATGGAGACAGCCGGTTGTTGGAAATTATTGTGGTTGATGCCACCAGTACAGATGCAACGCAAGAATATGCCCTTACGGAGGGGGCAAAAGTCGTCGTTTCTCACAAACGAGGTCGAGCGGTTCAAATGAATTTAGGCGCTCAAATAGCCAAAGCTGATGTCCTTTATTTCATACATGCCGATTGTACACCCCCTACTACGTTTTTAGATGACATAGAACAAGTCATTACTGAGGGGTATCCAATCGGCTGTTATCGTTATCGTTTTGATAATCAACGTTTTATATTGCGTATCAATGCTTACTTTAACCGCTTTGAACCGCTTTGGTGTCGCGGTGGCGACGAGACATTGTTTATCAAAAAAGATACTTTTGAACAACTCAATGGCTTTGACGATAACTTTTGTATTATGGAAGAATATGATTTCATTCAACGCGCAAGAGCCGTTTTTCCTTTCAAAATCATACCTAAATATGCCATTGTATCCGCTCGAAAATATGAAACAAACTCGTGGTTGCGGGTGCAGTTAGCAAATATGACAGCATTCAATATGTTCCGCTTCGGTTTTCCACCTAAAAAAATAGCCCGTACTTACCGTCAGCTACTAAATTATCGGTAAAGATTTATCTTCTTTTTTGGTAAATGTGAATAACTTGTGGATAAATATACACCTTAATGTGTCTAACCCTAAAAAAACGTGGATAAGCTACTATTTCAATGTTTAAAACTGTGGAACATTTGTTTATAAAATATAGAGATTTACGCCCAAAAGAACATTAGAACCCACCGAATTTGGGTAACTTTGCCCCGAAAAATAGGTTTCAGACAATCCAACGGATCCAAAAATTCATTATTGAAATGACGATTAAATATTATGGTCACTCCTGCTTCGGTATCGAAGTTGACGGCAAACATCTCCTTTTTGACCCTTTTATATCTGGCAATGAATTAGCAAAAGACATTGATATTGAATCAATTCCTTGTGATTTTATGCTTATTTCGCATGGTCACTCCGACCATATTGCCGATGCGGAAGCCATCGCCAAACGGACAGGCTGTAAAGTTATTTGCGCTTGGGAAATCCATGCGTGGTTCAATACGAAAGGCGTTACAAATACGCACCCGATGAACACGGGAGGTATCTGGAAATTTGATTTCGGAACTGTCAAATGTGTTGTTGCCCAACATTCATCGAGCTTACCAGACGGTACTTATGGAGGCAATCCGCTGGGTTTTGTCGTTGATACACCCGAAGGATGCTTTTATTTTGCAGGAGATACGGCTTTGACGCTTGATATGCAATTGATACCTATGACTTGCACAGCCTTGGGTTTTGCGATTTTACCTATTGGCTCAAATTTTACAATGGACTATCACGATGCTATTATTGCAAGTGATTTCATTCATTGCAATACAATTATAGGTTGCCATTATGATACATTTGGTTATATCAAAATTGACCACGAAGCCGCCATAAAAGCCTTTGAAGCTGAAGAAAAACAATTGATTCTGCCCAATATTGGTGGTGAATTGCAATGGGGATAAATTTTATAATGGATAATGGATTGTTGATAATGGATAATTTTTTGCCATTATACACTATCAATTAATTAATTATGAGTATAACAGATAGCTTTAAAGAATTGGGTTTAGTATTGGTCACTGTTCCGACTTATGCAGTGCTTATTTTACTCGAATTATATCTTAGTAATCGTCAACATCGTGAAACACCGCTGTATTCGTTTCGCGATTCATTGACTAATCTATATTTGACCGTTAGCCAAATGGTAGTAGATGCTTTGACAAGACGCATACCTACTTACTTGGCTTTCAATTATTTATATCAATATCAATTTTTTCATATTGAAAACAAGTTTTGGTATTGGTTTTGGATTATCGTTTTGCAAGACTTCTTTTTTTATTGGATTCATCGAACTGAACATTCAAGCCGTTTTTTCTGGGCAGTGCATGTGACACATCATTCGTCTGAGCATTTTAACTTGTCTGTCGGCTTTAGGTCATCTGTTTTAGAGCCGCTTTATCGGTTTATTTTCTATTTGCCCTTGCCGTTAATGGGTTTCGATGCCTTAGACATCATGCTGTCGTTTTCGATTACGCAAATTTACGGCTTGCTCGTACATACCCAATACATAAAGCGCATACCCGTTTGGGAGTGGATATTCGTTACACCTGCGCATCATCGGGTGCATCATGGCTCTAACTTGCGTTATCTCGACCGAAACATGGGCATGTGTTTCATCATTTGGGACAAAATATTCGGCACTTATCAAGCAGAATTGCAAGAAGAACCTGTAAAATATGGTTTGGTCGTAAAGAAGGATTTGAAAGGTCCTGTGAAAGTCATTTTTCACGAGTTCATAGATATTTGGAACGACTTTTTTGTCAAACATCGAAATTTACCCCTCAGTATACGGTTAAAATATGTCTTCGCGCCACCCGGTTGGAGCCACGATGGGTCAACACAAACGGCTGATGAATTAAGAGAAGCCGCGGGTATACAGTAAATCAAAACAAATAAGCAGTAATCAATCGTCAATAATCAATCAAAAATAATGGGCAAAATCATTGCAGTCGCCAACCAAAAAGGTGGCGTAGGAAAAACGACAACGGCAATCAATCTTGCAGCCGCTTTAGCCGTGTTGGAAAAGAAAGTATTGCTCGTGGATTGCGACCCACAAGCAAACGCGTCTTCGGGTGTAAACGTTTTTGCAACTGCCGAAAATTATACAATTTACGATTGTCTCATCAATGGCGACGACCCACACGATGCCATTATGGAAACAGAAACACCTAATTTGTATCTTCTTCCATCGTCTATTGACCTCGTTGGCGCAGATATTAAGTTAGTTGGTATGGAAAAAAGAGAGTTTGTACTGAGAGGGGTCTTGGAACAAGTCCGCGACGAATACGATTATATTTTTATTGATTGCTTACCGTCGTTGGGTCTTGTTACCGTCAATTCACTCGTCGCAGCAGATTCGGTACTCATTCCTGTTCAATGTGAAGTCTTTTCTTTGGAAGGTTTAGTCAAATTGAAAAACACCATTAATTTGGTCAAAAAGAACCTCAACCCTAAACTGGAAGTTGAAGGTCTCCTACTTTCGTTGTACGATTCGCGTTTACGACTTGCCAATTTAATTGTTGATAAAGTTCGTGAACATGCCAAAGACTACGTTTTTGAGACCATCATTCACCGTTCTTCACGCTTAGCAGAAGCGCCAAATGCCCATAAACCCGTCATCACTTATGATGCGACAAGTCGGGGTGCCATCAATTTTTTAAACTTGTGCAAGGAGTTTTTAATTAAAAATCAAGATAAAATACAACGAACAGCAGCGTGATTCGGGTATTCGGATATTCGGTATTCGGATATTCGGATATTCGGGGTTCGGTTTTGGGTAGAACGATTAACTACGAATTTACGAATACCGAGTACCCGAACTACGAATACCCGAATCACGAATACCCAAATCACGAATAACAAATAACGAAAAATGGCAAAACTTAAATTAGCAGACCAAAGCCGCGG